>JAOZSU010000066.1:4244-6566 GCA_029939475.1 Mycoplasmatota bacterium
CTCGGCTATTCTTTTTATTCTCACATTTTTAGATTGAATTTTTTTAGGTAGTTTTCTACCTTTTTTATAGGTAAATAGAATATAATCATTATTTTTATATAAATCATCATTAATTATTTTTAATATAGGTTTCACTCCTTCTGCTGGTGTTTTCATAAGTTTTTTTTGTATTTTTATAAATGATTTTC
This sequence comes from Mycoplasmatota bacterium, assembly GCA_029939475.1. Classification (GTDB taxonomy): domain Bacteria; phylum Bacillota_I; class Bacilli_A; order Izemoplasmatales; family Hujiaoplasmataceae; genus 4572-104. The sequence goes on from JAOZSU010000066.1 coordinate 4,433, forward strand.
CAAAAGATGTTTTCCACTTCCAAATTTGAGAAAATACAACTCCAGGATCAGCTGCTTTTACTTCTATTGATTTATTACTTAGTTTTTCTGATAATTCCTTAACATATACTAAATTAGCCAGTTTTGAATCAAAATAGTTTCTAAATGTTCCTCTTCTCTTATAAAAAAAATTAGGCCTAATCTTAATATTACCAAAATAACATCCTATACTAGATACGAAAATTATCTTTTTAGGCATATTATAATTATATACTTCTAGAATTAACTCTGTTAAATAATACGTTCCTATATAATTAACTCCTAAAGTTACTTCAAATCCTTCTTCAGTATACTGTTCTTTTCTAGATAGAACACCTGCATTATTAATCAATATATCTATTTTTGAATAATTATTTTTTAATTCTTTAATAAAGTCCTCTATTGATTTAAAAGAGGCAAGGTCTAATGTTAATAAATCAATTTCTGCGTTAGGAAATTTAGCTATTAAACTCTGTTTAACTTTAATAGCTTTCTCTTTATTTCTATTAGCTAAAATAAGATGATGGTTAATTTCTAATAATTGTAAAGCTGTTTGGTATCCTATTCCTGATGTAGCTCCAGTTAATATTGTTTTTATTTTTTCCATTAATTCATCCTCTTATTTAATAATAACACATAAGCATGAAAAAAGCATTCATTTATAGAATGCTTTTTCCTTAGGATATTACAAAATGTTTACGCGTTTTTATTAGGTACATTTGAGTGTTCATCTCTGTGAGAACGATTTTCATGTTTCCTTTCTGTTTGGTATTTATATTGATAATGATTGTTTATTTTATTTTCTCTTTCTAAAACTTGGTAAGTATAAATTACTTCTCCATTAGTTTCATCTTGAGTTGCTTTTATAAGAATATTTCCTACTTCTTTTGTATTGTCTGATTTAGTTATATCATATTTTATATGATAAAACGTAACTCCATCTTCTTCCATGACTGAGAATAAATATCTTGCTTCATCACCGTTTTCAATTAAGTTAAGCATTACTTTTAATTTCCCTTCTTCTTCAGTAACTCTTATTTTGGATTCTGAAACAGTTACACCATCTGTAACCACTTTAAAAAAGAATTTTTTAGTGCTATCTAAAATATCTGTTTTATAAGCTACAAATACATAATTATCTCTGTCAACAAATGAACGAAGTCTAAATATTTCATTTCCATCTTCATCTATTATACTTTTCCCTTCAACACTGTATTCAATTCCATTACTAACAATTAATCCTTCTAATAGATATACTACAGAATCATCATCGTCATCATTGAAATAGAAACCGCGATCTTGATTCATTGATACTGTATAAGCTAAGTCTGATGTTTCTTCAGTAGTTGTAGCTTCTGTGGTTGTTTCCGGTACTTCTGTAGTTGTTTCATCTGAAGTAGAATCATCAGGGTTTGTAAATAATGTTTCGTTATAGTACATATAATATACTACTTCTTCACCTAAAAGATTAACTGTTGTATATGAAATTAAATTTTCATATTCAGCTCTATCTGATTCTAAAACTTGAACAGATAATCCATTGTTATTACCTAAGAATCCGTCCATCATTTCTAAGTATTTATCTACTTCATCTATTTGATCATCTACTATTAAATCCTCATCATCTGTTTCTGTAGTTGTTTCTGTAGTTACAACATCAGATAAAGGTTCATATGATAAAGTACTTACTAATGATGTATCTAAAAGATTAGCTGATGATAATGCTTCAATGGCAAATACTTGACTATCTGATTCAAAAGAAACTGTTTCTACATCAGTAATTGTATTACTACAAGCTGCGAATGTAAAAGCTCCAGCAATTAAAATTAAACCTAATATAACTTTTTTCATAATAGTATTCCTCCTAAAATTTTTTTATTTTCATAAGTTATACGGCTCTATCTATATTTTTATTGGTTAAATTTGCATTTTTTTTAAATATTTTTAAAAATATAAAAAACTAGACAGTTTATTCTTAGTAAGTCTAGTTTTATATTTTAATGATATTAATTTTTATAAAGTATTAAAGATATTTTTGTAATGCGTAAACTGCCAACGCACCATCACTAACACTAGTAACAACTTGTCTTAGAGGAGTATTTCTTACATCGCCTGG
>JAOZSU010000067.1:0-6542 GCA_029939475.1 Mycoplasmatota bacterium
ACAAGAGTCCCGACAATTACAACTTTTTTCAAAATTTAAATCCTCCTTTTTTATTATTTCACATAGAAATATATCTTAAGTATAAAACTATAAAAAATAAAGTCAATATGAAAAAATATTCTCATATTTTCCCGAAATATAGGAAATATGAGATATTTATAAAAACAATTTTGCTTTCATAGTAAAATATTCATTAAAATAAAACAAAAAGTGAGAAGGGTAATTCTCACTTTGTATTTCTAGTATAAAAAATTATTTTTTAGAAATTCCATATTTTTTAAGTTTATTGTACAAAGTTCTTCTTGAAATTCCTAATTTTTTAGAAACCTTAGTTTGATTCCAATTATTTTTAAGCAGTTCAGATATTATCAATTCATTTTCAATTAGCATGGAAGAATTTTTAATATAATTAACTTCACTGTCAAGTTTAATAAAATCGTTAAATGATCCAGGAAGACATGTTAAGTCAATTATGTTATTTTCACATAAAATAACTCCTCGTTCTAAAACATTTTTTAATTCTCTTACATTACCTGGCCAATCATATGCCATAAAAGCATTCATAACATTGTCGGATATATCGATATTCACATGATGTCTTTCAGATATTTGTTTTAAGAAAGCCTGTACATAAATAGGAATATCTTCCTTATGATTTCTTAATGAAGGCATTTTTCTATTTAAAACAGTAATTAAATAATATAAATCTTCACGGAAATTTCCTTTTAACATTTCTTCTTTAAGATTTTTACTGGTTGTAGAAACAATTCTAACATCAAGTTTAATAGTTTCTGAACCACCAACTCTTTCTAATTCACCATCTTGAATTACTCTTAAAAGTTTAGCTTGAACGTCTAGATTTAATTCTGTTATGTTATCTAAGAATAAAGTGCCATGATTAGCGGATTCAAATCGTCCTATATGTCTTGAGTCTGCGCCTTCAAAAGCCCCTTTTTCATGCCCAAATAATTCACTTTCTATTCTAGTTTTTGGTATTGATGCACAGTTTATCTTTTTTAATGGATAAACTGCGCGATTACTATTATAATGTATAGCACCAACTACTAAATCTTTTCCAGTTCCACTTTCACCTTCTATTAAAATATTAGCATCGTGATTAGATACTTTTTCAATCCATGATACTAGATTTAAAATTTCTTTACTTTTACCTAAGACAGATTTAATTCCTTGCCTTTTTTTTAGAAGCTTTTTAAGATTAGCATTTTCTTTTTCTAATAAAGAAACTCTATTCATATTCTTAAATAGCTCAGTAGCGCCTTTCATACTACCTTCAACCGGAATAGTGTCGAATACAGACCCACCAAAATAACCAACAGTATCAGTTTCTTCGTAGAAACGTTTAATAACTTGTTTATTTACGACAAAAGCCCCTCCATATATCATAGGTATAATATCTTGTTTTATTTTTTTTACTTCATGAAATACAACATTTGCTTTATGAATTAAGCGGTCAATATATTTTTTCATTTCATTTTCTGGCGGAGTTTTTATATAAGTCCATCCAAAATGTAAACATAAAACATCAACGTCAACTTTAGCCATTTGAATTGCTTCTTCAAGAGTGACAGCGAAAGCTACCGTAAACATACCTTTTTCATGAGCTATGCGTAGTAGATTAACTTCATGAATAAAACCATTCCCCTCTTCTTCGAGAGCTTCTCGAAAAACACCATCTACTAAACTAATTGTTGGGAAATTGATAATTCCATGAAATCCAGCATTAATTAGTTTATCAACAAAGCTTGAATGTTGAATATTTGGATCTTCTGCAAAAGCTCCAAAAACTACAGGAATATTTTTCACTCTTGGTAATACTTCTTCAGTGGCAAAAGAATAGACTAAGTCATTGCAGTTTTTAAAAGGTAATAATGAAGCAGTAGAAGCAACTCCTCCCATTCTAAATCTACCAGCATTTAATGTAGCAATAATATCGGCACCGCCGTTCATAGCTTGCTTTGCGCTTCTTCCATTACCTATTGATACTCCGATTATAGGTTCTTTTTTTAATATTGAGTTTTTTAGGTTACTTACTATTTCTTCCCTAGTCATTATTTTTCCCTCCATAAGCTTAACATTTATATTATTTCATTAAAACAGAAAAAAAGCAATTTTAAAGTTAATAATAGTATAAATAAAGTTTAGTATAATCATAAAAACAATTTGTTAATATTATTTTATATAATCAATGTTATAATAATCATAAAAAAGGATGTGTTATTTTGGATGATAAATTGATGCATATATCAAGTCATGGATTTGGACCAATTATAGATAAAGATTGTGAAATACTTATACTAGGAAGCTTTCCTTCCGTTAAATCAAGAGAAGAATCATTTTACTATATGCATCCATCAAATCGGTTCTGGCCATTATTATCAAAAATAATTGGTGTTGATTTTAAAAAACTTAATGTTAAAGAAAAAGGAAAAATATTATTAAAACATCATATTGCTTTATATGATGTTTTAATAAGTTGTGATATAGAAGGCTCTAAAGATTCAACTATAACTAATGTTGTAGCTACTGATGTAACAAAACTAATATATAATACAAAGATTAAGAAAATATATATTAATGGAAGAACTGCTTATAATTTATTTTTAAAATATAATTCTGATTTAAAAAATATAGCCACTTATCTTCCATCAACTTCAAGTGCTAATGCAAGATTTAGTTTAGATAATCTTTATACATATTGGAAAACAATAGTTCAATTATAAACTAATTTTTTTTCATTTGTTTACATATCTTAATAATAGTGGTAAAATTATTTTTGTAAGTATTATGGGGGATGATATTTTGGGCACAGAACATTTGATACTTGGTATCTTAATTTTTATTCTTACTTATATTACAATTGTTTCAGAAAAGATTCATAGAACAGTAATTGCCATCTTTGGCGCGGGGCTTATGATTCTATTCCATGTTTTATCTCAAGCTGAGGCTTTTAATAAAATTGATTTCAATACCTTGGGATTATTAATTGGAATGATGATTATTGTAATAGTAATAAGACGTACAGGATTATTCCAGTATTTAGCTATTAAATCGGCTAAATTGGCAAAAGGAGATCCAGTTAAAATATTAATATATTTTTCAATTTTAACTGCAATAGCTTCGGCTCTCTTAGATAATGTGACTACTATTTTATTAATTGTTCCAGTAACATTAGTTATATGTGATACCTTAGAATTAAATCCTATACCTTTTGTTATATCGGAAATAATGAGTTCAAACATTGGTGGAGCTGCGACATTAATTGGTGACCCACCAAACATTATGATAGGTGGAGAAACCGGATTAAACTTCGATGATTTTATTATAAATCTTTTACCTTTAATGATTATTGTATTCATTGTTACTATTATTATTCTTAGAATAATTTATCGAAAGTCTTTAGTTACTACTGAAGAAAGAAAACAAGAGATGTTGTCTTTCGATGAAAACAAAGCAATTACAGATTCAAAATTATTAAAAAAGAGTTTATTTATTTTAGGACTTACTATTACTGGGTTTGTTTTAAGTGAATTAATTGAAGTTCCATCAGCGAGTATCGCAATGTTTGGAGCTTCTGCTCTGTTATTGATAAGCAAAATTGAGCCAGAAGAAATATTTGAGAAAATTGAATGGACAACTATTTTCTTCTTTGCAGGATTATTTATCTTGGTTGGTTCACTTGAAAGTATTGGAGTAATTGAATTTATCGCTGAAAAAATGCTTAATATAACAGGTGGAAGTATTCCAATTTTAACAATGATAGTTTTGTGGATGTCTGCGTTTCTATCATCTTTTCTAGATAATATTCCATATGTAGCTACTATGGTGCCTTTAATTAAAACAATTTCTGAAGGGGCTTTGGTAAGCTATGAACCTGTATGGTGGGCTTTATCAATTGGAGCGTGTCTTGGAGGAACCGGTACTATTATCGGTGCTTCAGCGAATGTTGTTGCTAGAGGAATTGTAGAGAAAAACGGATATAAGATGAGCTTTATCGGCTATATTAAAATTGCATATCCGATAATGATTTTAGCTATTATTATTTCTACAATTTATATTATCATCTTTTATCTATAATTTATTAGGGGGGCTTAATTATGAATAAATATGTCGAATCAGAAGCTAACCAACATGTAATGAAATTAATACAAATGGGTGCGGATGTTAAGATTGTTTCCGGACAAATGGTCTATGTAACTTTTGATATATCAAAGGATATTCAACTTGCATATGTATACAATTTAAATCGAAAAAACAAATTTTTCTTAGAACGTATTAAACCATATCCTATGCCTGTAAAGGAATTTAATACACCTGACGCAATATGTGAAATTATTAAAATTGATGTTGAACAGTTTAAAAATGCAATGAAAAGTCACCATATATGTAAATTTATTGATTTGAATTTAGAATTTCACAAAATGCTTTTAACATTTGAAGATCTTTTCTTATATTACAATGTTGAAGCTGAAACATTTGAAGAGATCAAAGAACATTTAAATGCAATTCATAAAACAATATACGATGCAAAAGAATCTGTCGATAGGGTTTACTTTAAGAAAAATCCTGATAATCTTGAATAGAAACAACTTTAAAAAGTTGTTTCTTTTTTAATTTAATAATCAAACTTGACAATTTAGAGTGAACAGGTTTATAATGTTTATAAGTTAATAAATTGAGAGATTAGGAGAACAGAGCTGGAAATACCGGTATATTTTATGTTCTTTTTGTTTTTTTAAAAAAGGGGTTATATATGTTTAATCAACGAATAATACCAGCGATTAGTGACTATAAAAAATTAGAATACTTTTTGAAGTCAGATTTAAAATATGGAATATTGATGAATTTTCAACTTGCACAACTTGAAGATATTGTGGAAAAGATGAAACATCATCATAAAAAAATATTAATTCATTCAGAATTAATAAAGGGGTTATCAAGTGACGAATTTGGGGCTATTTATTTAATTCAATCACTAAAAGTTGATGGAATTATCTCGAGTAAAACGAGAGTTATTGAAACCTGTCAAAAAAGAAATATATTAGGAATTTATCGTTTCTTTGTCAAAGATACAATTTCTCTAGAACAATCCCTAAACATTGGAATTAGATTGAGACCTAAATATGTAGAAATTTTACCTGCTTATTCTTATGAATTAGTTTCGGAAATTAAAAATAGATTACATTGTGAAGTTCTTCTAGGAGGATTAATTCGCACAAAAAAACAAGTAGATAAATGCTTTGAATATAAAGCTATATCTATTACAACTAGTAACCATAATTTATGGGATTACGATAAAAGTTAATATAAATAAGATAATATAGAGTAGAGTAAAAAAGGCAAATTGCTTTTTTTACTCATTTATTTGAATAGGAGAAGATATGTACGATTTTATTATTATTGGTGCTGGTATTATTGGTAGTACCATTGCTAGAGAATTGTCTAAATACGATGTTAAGGCTATTGTTTTAGAAAGAGAGAATGATGTAGCTAATGTACAAACATTAGCTAATAGTGCCATCATTCATTCTGGGCATAATCCAGAACCTAATACTTTAAAAGCTAAATTTAATGTATTAGGTAATAAATTATATGATGAACTTGAAAAGGAATTAAACATTCCTATTCTTCACTGTGGAGCTTTTGTAGTTGCACATAATAAAAAAGAAGAAGAACATTTATTAGAATTATATGAGAATGCTAAAATAAACAATGTTCCTGAATTTGAAATATTAGATTATGAAGAGGCTGTTAAGTCAGAACCTAATCTTTCAAAAAACACAACAAAAGTTCTTAGTTTACCCACAACAAAAGTAACTAATCCATGGGAGGTTGCTTTTGCTTGTATGGAAAATGCAATGGAAAATGGTATTGAATTTCAAAAAAATGCGGAAGTTACTGATATAATATATAGAGATAAACATTTTATAATCACAATAAATAATCAAACAAAATTAAAAAGTTTAGCTATTATTAACGCTGCAGGTGTAAATAGTGATGATTTGGCCAATATGATTGAAAAAGATACACCTTTTTATATAAGACCAAGGAAAGGTGAATATTTTGTTATTGATAGAAGGGTCAAAGGATTTATAAATCATATATTATATCCTTTACCAACTGATGCAGGAAAAGGTGTATTATTGACACCTCAAGTTCATGGAGAAATTTTAATAGGCCCAAATAGTTTATATATTGATGATAAAAATAATAAAAGTGTCACATTTGAAGGCCTTGATTATGTTAGAAAAAACGCTCCAGCATTAGCTGATAATATTCCTTTTGATAAGATAATCCGTTCATTTGCAGGGGTTAGAGCTTCATCTAATTTGGATGATTTTTATATTGATGAATCAAAAGAATATAAAAGATTCTACCACTTAGGAGGGATTGATTCTCCTGGGTTATCAGCTGCCCCAGCTATAGCTAAATATTTATTAGAAGATATAATTAAAATCAAGGATTTATATAATATAAATAAAAATTTTAATCCATATAGAGAAAAACGAATAGAATATAATAGA
>JAOZSU010000068.1:0-6490 GCA_029939475.1 Mycoplasmatota bacterium
CTGGTTCAGGTATCCCAACTTCATTCATAATTCTAATTGCTTCTTCATATGCTTCTTTTTTAGTTACTTTAAATTTACGAGTAAATTCTTCAGAATTATTTCTGATTTTCTTCCTTATTTCAGCAATATTTTCTCTAATTGATTTAAATTCAGGTGTATTTCTTTTTACACCCTTTAACATTGCTCTAGCATCATTTAATTGTTTATTTAATTCTGCTAAGGCAGCTTTTTGTTCTGCTTTTGTTTTAGTAATTTCTTCTTTAATTTGAACTTTTGCTTTTGCTTTTTTATCCTTATAAATAGCTTTAAGTTCAGGTAACCTAACTTTTAATTCAGCCTTGTTGTTTTTATGTTCTATTTTCAAGGCTTTTATTTTGACCTTTTTATCCTTAGAAGAAATATCTTTTTCAGCATTTAATTCATAAATTTTGTTTTTTAAATCTTTTGTAGTTAATTTAATTCTTGTTTTCATATTTAAATAATCATAATATTCATTATGAAATAAATCTAAATATCTAGCCTTAACACGATTACCATTAACTAACATTGCCTCAGTAATCTGTTTACCAATTTTCATAATAGGGTTTAAACTTGATAGTGGATCTTGATAAATCATACCAATTTTACTACCTCTAATTTTATGAAAGTTTTGTTCAGATAATTTTGTTAAGTCTTGGTTTCTGTAAAGAATTTCACCTTTATCGATAATTCCATTACCAGCTAAAATTCCCATAATCGCTCTGTTAGTTACTGATTTTCCAGAACCAGATTCCCCAACAATTGCGAGTGTTTCGTTTTTATATAAATCAAATGATACATCTCTAACAGCTCTAACTAATCCATTTGGAGTTTTAAATGAAATTGTTAGATTATTAACTTCTAATATTTTTTCAGTATTATTCATCATTAGTTACCTCTCAATTGTGGATTTAGAGCATCACGCAATGCATTACCAAACATATTAAATGTAATCATTAATATAGAAATGATAACTGTAGGCCATATAATTAACCAATAACTACCTGCAAAAATTTGTTGTTGTCCATCATTTAAAATAACTCCAATAGATGTACCTGTTAATTCTAATGGACCAATTACTAATTTTTGCCCATTACCAATACCAAATCCTAGGTATGAAAGGTTAACTTCTAAGAATATAATTGAAGGAATACCTAAAATAACACGCGTTACAATAGTACCTAATGCATTAGGTAAAATGTGCTTGAAAATAATTCTACTATCAGATGCACCTAATGTTCTCGCGGCTAATACATATTCTCTACCTTTATAACGATAGAATTGGGTTCTTGTAATCTTAGCGGCGCCTATCCAGCCATCATATACAACAAAGATATACAAGGCCATAAATCCTGGCCCTATCAAAACGGTAATAATACCAATCATTGTAATTTGAGGGAAACTTCCCCATATATCAGTAAAACGTTCCATCAAGATATCGACTTGGCCACCATAATAAGCACTTGTAGCTCCCCATACAATTCCAAGAACTGTATTAGTTAAAGTAGCTAAAAGTCCTAGTAATAATGATGTTCTAAGTCCTAACCAAATAATAGCGAACAAATCTTTACCAAATACATCTGTACCAAATAGGAAATATGGAGTATCTTCAAATCCTAATGAATGAGCTCCATCAACTAAAACAAAATAATTTGTATATTCTTTCCCAGCAATAACTTTTGAATCCACATTTATTACTTCAACATAGGGGAAACCTTCACCAAATGTCCATGCTTTATCTGGATTTTCTGGATCAAGCACTATACTTTCAGCCATTCCAGGATTTTCTTCTAATGTTCTAAGATATTCTTCAGCTCCAAGAGTTTCAACTTTATCTGAGAACAAAGCTCCATATTCATCATATTCGAATGAAGCAACAATCATAACTGCATTGTTTCTTAAAAATCTACCATTTTCATTACTTGAGTCAATAGTGAATAATGGTAATATTGATAAATCATAACCTTCAAAGACAACATTATCATCTGGATTTGGATAATTTATTGTAAATGAATTTAAAGATACAAATTCTTGACCTTTTGAACTTGCTTCAGGTATTTCATATTTAAATACTAAATATCCATAATCTCCATTTACAAGTGAATCCAAAGGATTAATAGTATGTACTCCACTAGTGTCAATAGTACCAAGTAATGTTAAATCATCCCATGAAGTTAACTGAGTTTTATCATTTGTATGAGTAGAGTAAATTTTTAAAACTCCTGTAGGATCAATGTCAGCTACATCAACTGTAATTGACATATCAGTGAAAAATGCATATGTTTGAGTGGTAATGAATGAATAAGCAACCATTCCAGAGTTGATATATAAATCATTTGTACCACCAATATATAATGGAGATCTTTCCGCTCCATAAATTTCATAATTTTTTAATGTATCCATCTGAATAAATTCAACATCAAATCCAACTGTAGGATATCCAAGCCCAGTTTCAGGGTCAATTGTATCATAATCAATAGGTTGATCTTCGTATTTATTCATACCATCAAAAATACCTATTTTTTCAAGCAAAGGTACTCTTGGAGGTAGTGTTTGTAATTCAGAATTTAAGTCTTTAATAAACCTATCTGGAGTAAGAATTGGAACTATTATTGACATAATAATCATGATTACCAAAATAATAGTAGCTATTACATTGTATTTATTCTTTCCAAATCTTACCATAGCATCTTGAAAATATGATAATCTTTTTGTTTGAAGTGGTTTATCAAGTAGTCTTTCGTTTTCTTGGACTAATTCAAAATATTCCGCAGGGTAATTTCTATCTTCCATATTACTTTCTAGCCCCCATTCTGATACGTGGATCAACAATTCCATAAGATAAGTCAACTATTAATCCAGTGAATAATCCAATAACACCATAAAAAGCTCCTGAAGATAAAATTACATTATAATCATATTGGCCAGGTGTTAATGCTTGTAATGTAACAAGGCCTACCCCAGGAACAGAATATACTCTTTCCATAATAAATGATCCAGCAAGTAAAAAGGCAAAAGACCCAATAATTATAGGAACCATTGGTACTAATGAATTTCTAATAGCGTGACGTAAAACAGCTTGTGTATGACTTAATCCTTTTGTTTTAGCCAATAACACAAACTCTGATGTTAAAACCTCAGATAACTCTGCACGCAATAATCTTGTAAGACCAGCGATTGAAGGTAATCCCAAAGCTAGAACAGGAATAATATATCCTTGCGCAATTTTACTCGAAGATTCAATACCGACCAGTGGAAATAAGGTAGGTAAAAGATGCCATCTATATCCCAACAATAATACAAGTGATAGAATCAGAATCAAACTTGGTATCGACAAAAATACCATAATTCCAATTTGCATTATATTATCAATTATGGAATCTTTTTTAAGCGCAGCTAAAATGCCAAATCCAAAACCAAATGGCAAATAAAATATAAGAGCTGCTAAATTAAGTTTTAAAGTTAAAGGCATGCGCCTCGATATAATATGAAAAGCGGGTATATTTACTTGAATTTTCGTCGAAGTACCCCAATTCCAATCAGTAATAATATTTTTTACCCATTTCTGATACTGTTTTATAATAGGGACTCGATAAAAAACCTTAATAACAGTACTATCTCTAACTGGATTTACAATAAATACAGTTTTATTAATATCTGGATTTGAATTTCTAATTTCATCGACTATAACCATATCATCAGGATTATTAATATCATAGTATTCTCTTGTATAATATCCATCAGAAACTTGTCGTTCCAACCATTGATCTTTTTGGTCGTTTTTTGAAGGTGGATATTCAGGTGCTGTCTTTAACAAAACAAACTGAATTGTTAAAGTTGTAACCAAAATAATAAATACCCAAATGACCCTCTGAATAATATATTTTGTCATAAACTCTCTCCCTTAGTTTTTTTACTTAATTATAACATAATTTCACAGTAATTTCACTATTAAATTTATCAAATTTCCAAAGAAAATAGAAGGGTACCAGAATTTTAATAATTCACTTTTCCGGCACCCTTCTTATTTAATTATTTATTGAGATTAATTTAAAGTTATAATTAATTAAATCCCTATCTTATAACCATAACCAACCAACGTAATAATCTCCAATGTGAAGAACTACGTAAGCATCTGACCATCCATCCCAATCTACAGCATAAACTTCTGTATATTCTAATGGACTACCAGCAGTTGCAGCGATTTCAGCTAATGAACCATAACCTGCACCTAAACTAGCAATGTATGCGTTAGCAGCGATTTCCTCATCTGTTAGAGGTCCAGTTGCTCCTAAGAAGTAATTTGGATATCCAGAGTGATCCATAATAGCTGCAGCAGGAGTTGTGAATAAGCTAAGTTGTGTGTACATTTCATAGTTATATCCTTCTTTAGAAATCAAATATAAGTATGAAGTACCACTAGCTGATACAACAAGTTTTGCATTTAATTCATCGAATCCTTCATCTGCCATGATGTTTGCTAAAGTATCACCTAAGATATATTCTGCTAGAATAGTTCCATCAGATGATCTACCAAAGATTTCTCCACTCATGTCAAGATAAGCATCAATCAAATCTCTTTCATCAGTCCATGCTTTTTGTTCAACACCATCTTTGATGTAAACTTTTGTAGTCAATGCTTCTACTAATGCATTGTAACTCCAAGTTTCATAAACCATTTTACCTTCTAAATTATGATATGCAACAGGAATATTAGCAGTTGAAGTGTCAATACCCCAGTTCAATGTGAATCCACCACGGTTATCATCACAGAATACATCCAAGAAGCTTGGAGCATCAAGTAATGAACCACTAATTCCACCAATACCAAGATCCATATTTGCAGTCATCATATGATCATAATAGTTATTAGGGAACTCAACATCATGTACTATGATATCGATATTTACAAAGTTAGTATCATCTACTAAGTTTTGTTCATATTCTGATTCAAGTTCAGCAACCATATTTTGAGCACCTGTATTACCACTAGAAGCCCAATATAAATCTAATTCGATAGTTGTATAATTATCAGCAGTACCTGCTGTATAATATCCATCTGTAATTGCTTGTGTTACAGCAGCAACGAATAAATCTTTTGCAGCATCTGGATAGTATCCATATGAATCTCCACTGAAGTCATCAACAATTGCTTGTCCAGCAGGGAATCCTCTTACAGAAAGTCCAGATTCAGCATCTAAGAAATATGTTGATGCAAACAATGTAGCAGCTGGTAAATAAGTTTTAACTAAATCAACAGCAGCATATTGTCTATTGAATCCATAGAATAATGCTTGTCTCATTTGTTCATACATTAATATTGGTTCTGGAACATAATCATCTGCAATACCTACATCAGGATGAGCAGCGATATATGCATCTCTATTAGCTTCAGTACCAAACGCATTAATCATTAATCTCCAAGTTGTAGCATCTGGAGCAACTTTAACACGAGGGTCATTTGCATAAGCTTCTACTTGTGCAGAAGGAACAGCAGCGCTTTCAAGTCTTCCTGCTAAGAATTCTGCGAATATTTGATCTGAACCATCAATATATCTAAATTGATATCCTGTGAAATGATACATATCAGCATCAGGATGTAAAGGATTCTTAGTATAATGCAATAATTGTCCGCTAGTCCAAGTATCTAGATAATAAACACCACTTGCGGCAACTGTAGTTGGGTCTAAACCATATCCAGTTTCTCCACCAACAGCATTGTATAATTCTGGACAAATTGGATTTAATACAGCACCAGCAAATCCGTATTTAATTTCAAATAAACTCTTAGGATTAGTGTATTCTAATTCAATTGTATTATCATCATCATCAGCTATACGTAAACCTACTTGGTCCCAAGCTACAGATCCATTAACATAAGATTCAACATTTTTAATACCTTGACTAATGAAATCTCCACCACCAGAAATAGCTCTAAACCAACTATTATCTAATGCTGTTTTCCAAGTCCATAAGTAATCGCCAGCGTCTAATTTTTCATATCCAGCAGCGAATCCTGAAGTATCAGTATCAGGATGGAATTTCCATTGTAAATCGTCTCTTAATGGTATTTGCCAAGTTGTAGCATAAGTTTTACCATTGATAACTTCTGGATCCAATGGAATAGGATCAGCAGCTGCTAAACTAGGTAAAATTTCATATCCAGTTTTAGATTCGTCAAAATAGAAATCATATAAAGCTCCACTAAATCTTGAAATGAAATCGCTAGTTGAAGCATCATCAACAACCCATGGGTTCAAACTAGTAGGATCAGTGTTAAATGAAGCTCTCCATGTATATTCTCCAGCATTTCCATAAGTATCACCGTACATTAATACAGTTGAGTCATCAGCTGAGAATTGTGAAAAGTCAGTACCAAATCCTAAAACACCATTATAAGTTGGACTATATAATTGTGTTCTTGATGAATACATAACTCTTGAAGCTCTTGTATATAGAGGAACTCCAGCAT
>JAOZSU010000069.1:0-6489 GCA_029939475.1 Mycoplasmatota bacterium
GTCTCCATTAACTATAGCTCCAAGACTTCCATCATATCCAAATTCATCATTAAATTCTTGAGAATCATAGATACCATCAAAAGTAACTATATAATCATTCGTCGATGAATCTGATGAAAATACGGCTTGAACTTTATATGTCTTAGAAAAATCTAAGTCATCTTGTAAAACTATTTCTCCTGAATTTCCAGTTATATTTACTGAATCAATTGTTAGTTCAAGACTATCCGCAAAAACTTTGATATTTGCAGGATTAATCTCTTCCGTAGCGCTAAAATAAATAGTATTTAATTCAGTAAAATAAGCATTTTTAAACTTAGGACTTTTATCAGGTCCTAAAGGATCATTTAGAGAAATCCCTATTCTTGGGTCACCCTCTACTAAATATATATGGAATTCTCCATTAGTACTAGTTGAAGGTATATCAACAAATCTATCACTATCAATATCTTTTTCAATCCAATCTCCTAAGCGAACAATCAATCCCATACTTGTTATATTTGGAAAAGTATCATCTATATTTATAGTAGCTACGACTCCTCCAAAATTAAAATCATTGCTTGTTTCATCTGGAACAAAATCAAAGGCATTCCCTGCTTCTGAAGTTGGTTCGCTTTGCCAAGCCCAAAGGGACCATTGACTGTAGTCACCAGCATAGCGATAATAATGTACATATATTGTATCTGTATTAGTTTCTGCGTTTACTTGAGTGATAAACATACCAAAACTTAAAAATACAAGTAATAAAACTAATATTTTTTTCATATTTTACCCTCCTCAAAATTGAAAGAATTCAATAGGCTAACTTCATTATATCATATTCTATTTAGACATAATATTGGAATAAAAAAAGATGGAAACGATAACATACTAGAAAAACATTGGTTTTTAGTTTTCACTCAATGTAAGCCCTTGTAATGGAATTTATAAAATGATACAATAAAACTAAATTAATGAGTTAAAATTATGGAGGTAATATTATGAAAAAAGCTTTTTTACTAATAGCTTTAGCTTTCTCATTTATGATAGCTGCTGTTGGTTGTGGTTCAAACTCTCCTTTAACAATTTGGGTGGGTTCTGAATCAGTAGATTTTTATACAAATAAAATGGTAGAATACGTTGAAAATTATAATGCAACACATGAAAAAGAATTCCCTTATGAAGTTGATGTTAAAGCTGTAGATACAGGTACAGCGGCTTCTACTTTTCTAGATGATCCAGATGCAGGAGCTGATATATTTACTGTAGCACATGATAACTTAGGTAAATTAATAGCTGGTTCAAGTTCAATAGCTCCAATAACTAATACGGCTTTATTAGCTCAAATTGAAGCTGATAATCCACAGACATTTTTAAATGTTATTAAAGGTACGGTAGATGGAAATGAATATACTTTTGGAGTACCTTATATCGCTCAAAGTTTAATTCTTTATTATAATAAAGCATATATTACTCCTGAACAAGTTCAAACTTGGGAAGGAATTTGGGAAGCTGCTAGAGCAAGTGGCAAACAAGCTTTATCTTTAACAGGTACTGATGGTTTTAATAATTCTTTCTTATTACTAGCTACGGAGTATGATAATCATTATACATCTTTAGAATTATATAAGGATGGTATTCAAGAAAATTGCTTCGCAACTGGTGATGATACTATAGCTAAACTTAAATGGGGTCAACGCTTCTTTACAGATGAGTTTGGCGCTAAAGCTCCAACTGAATCTGGATGGGAAGTTGAATTAGCTGATGAAATATCACTTTCTGTAATCGGTGGTGCTTGGCATTTTTCAGCTGCTAGCGCAGCCCTAGGCGAAGATTTAGGTATCGCTCCTCTTCCTACTTTTACTTTAACTGAAGACGATGCTTATGGGCAAGCTGTCGCAGGAACTGTTTATAAATCTGGAACTTTCGCAGATACTAAAATGTTCGTAATGAAGAAAAACAGTGACAAAGCTGATTACTTACAAGACATTCTTCTTTTCCTTTCAAGTAAAGAAGTTCAAGAAGAATCATTTATTGCGGCTCAAAATCTTCCAGCATATAAAAATGCATCAACTGAGTTTGAAGCATTTCAAGAAGATACTTTAGCTGCTAAGTTAGCCACTGCACAAGTTGAAATGTTTGAATGGGGTATTCCTCAACCATTTGGATATAACAGTAAGTTCAACACTTATTATTATTCAAAAGGAGCTCCTGATTTAATTCTTGATATTCTTGAAAACAAAGATGGAGAATTTAGTACTGATCAAGCAATATATGACCAGATGTTAATTGTTGAATCTCTATGGAAAACAGGATTACGTCCAGAATAATAAATTCTCAATTGAAAAGGAGAACATATGAATAAAAAAAACAACGCAGACAAAAAAAACAGATTTTTGTCTGCTTTACACGATTTTTACAATAGAATAACAAGAAGGTCGAAAGCGTTTATAAATCGCTTTAAAGATGGTTCTACTCCAACAAAAATATCTCATATAATTATGGGCTATGGAAACCTAGCTAGAAAACAAATTATTAAAGGTTTAATGTTTTTAACCCTTGAAATTGCTTTCCTATTGATAATGATTTTTTCACCAGAGATAAATTCAACTCCATTTGGTGGAAAAGCAATTATTAATTTCTTTACCTTAGGTACTGAGGAAGGTAATATCTTCACTCCTACTGATAATTCAATGTTAATGTTATTATTTGGAATTTTAACTTTCGGTATAATGGCTATGTTTTACGCAGCTTATATAGCTAATATTAAGAGTTCATATAAAGCTGATTTAGATATCAGAAAAGGTGGACACGCTTCTACTTTTAAAGAAGATATTGCCTCTTTATTAGATGAAAGATTCCATGTGGCGATGTTAACTCCTGCAATTATCGGAATAGTTACTTTCACTTTGTTACCAACCATTTTTATGATATGTATTGCTTTTACTAATTTTGATTCTTTACATCCAGCTGGACAAGTCCTATTTGACTGGGTTGGGCTTAAGAATTTTACTGATATATTTTCTGGTCAAGGTGAAATATCAGTTAGATTTCTTCCAGTTTTAGGATGGACTTTATTATGGGCATTTTTCGCTACCTTTACTAATTATATAGGTGGTATTCTTCTAGCTTTATTAATTAATAAAAAAGGTGTTAAATATAAGAAGTTTTGGAGAACTATATTTATAATCACGATTGCCTTACCTCAGTTTATATCATTACTAACAATGCGTAAATTATTATCTGAATATGGGCCAATTAATACGTTTTTAATCAATTCAGGTTTTATTGATTCGCCAATTGAATTTCTCGCAAATGCGAATAATGCTTGGGTAGCGAGATTTACTATTATCACTATTAATATTTGGATTGGAATTCCATTTACTATGTTAATGACAAGTGGTATCTTAATGAATATTCCTAAAGATTTATATGAAGCAGCACAGATTGATGGAGCGACAAAAAGAAAGGCTTTCTTCCATATCACAGTTCCATATATCTTATTTATAACTACTCCGTATTTAATCACATCTTTTATTGGAAACATAACTAATTTCAATGTGATTTATCTATTAACCGGAGGAGCTCCTACTGTTTCAGGATATATTGCAGGTGAAACTGATTTATTAGTTACTTGGTTATATAAATTAACTATCGATCAATCAGATTACAATATTGGTTCTGTAGTTGGTATCTTAACATTTATTATTACAGCTACCGCTACTTTATTAACATATAGAAGAAGTAAATCTTATAAAGAGGAGGATGCATTTCAATGATAACTACTGTTAAAAATCAGATTAAAAAACCTGTGAAATATAAAAGTGTTAAAGCTTCAAATAGATTATCAATGATTTTATCCTATTCTGCTTTGATTATATTAGCTATTATTTGGATGTATCCAATTCTTTGGATAGTATTAAATGCATTTCGTACAGAATATAATAGTTCTAATCAATTAATTGGTATTGTAGTTAGTCATTATTTTCCTAAAGCTGTAGGATTTGATAATTTTAAGTATTTGTTTACTCAAACTCTATTTCCTAGATGGTTTTTAAATACATTGTTTGTTTCTTCAATAACCTTTATTTTATCAACCATGCTTACACTTTCTGTAGCTTATGTTATGAGTAAATTAAAGTTTAAGTTGAGAAAAACGTTTTTGAATATAGCTATAATCTTAGGATTATTCCCAGGATTTATGTCTATGATTGCTATATATTATATATTAAAAGCTTTAAATTTAACTCAAACTCTATTTGCGTTAATATTAGTTTATTCAGCTGGATCTGGACTTGGTTTTTATATCGCTAAAGGATTTTTTGATATCATTCCAAATTCATTAATAGAGTCATCTCGTTTAGATGGCGCTACTAATTCTCAGATTTTCACTAAAATAGTTTTACCTTTAAGTAAACCTATAATTATCTATACAGCCTTACTCGCATTTATAGGACCTTGGATGGATTTTATCTTTGCTAGAGTAATATTAGGAGAGACGAATACGCAACTGCATACGGTCGCCGTAGGCTTATATTATATGATGTACGGCGAATATATTGATTCTAATGTATTTACTACATTCGCTGCTGGTTGTGTTGTCGTTGCTATACCTATTGTTACATTATTCTTATTAATGCAAAAATATTACATTGAAGGTGTAACTGCAGGAGCTGTGAAAGGATAAATATTATATTATAAATTTGTAAAAGGAGTTTACTAGATGAAAAAATTAACTTTAATTATAATTACATTATTGGCTATATTTAGTTTTTCTTCTTGTAATAGTTTTCGTGAATATGCCATTCAAGATGAATTGCTAGCACCTAAAAGTATTGATGATAATTATGGAGTTTATTATGAAGTCTTTGTTGGCTCCTTTTCTGATAGTAACGGCGATGGTATTGGTGATTTACAGGGTTTGATTAATCGGTTAGATTATCTAAATGATGGTTTTGATACATCAGGTAAAAGTTTAGGTATTCAAGGCTTATGGTTAATGCCAATCACTCCTTCTCCAAGTTATCATAAATATGATGTAAGAGATTATAAAAATATAGATCCTAATTATGGAAATCTCGATGATTTTAAAAAGTTAATTTCTGAAGCTAATAGTCGAGGAATTGATGTTATTATTGATTTAGTATTAAACCATACATCAAATCAACACCCTTGGTTTAAAGCCGCAAAACAAGCTTTGATAGATGGAGATTTAGATAATAAGTATTTAGACTACTATGTAATAGTTAAACAAGACCAAAAAGAAAGCGGAAAAACTTATTATCCATTTTATGGAGATTATTATTACGAAGCCAATTTTTCTAGTAGTATGCCAGAACTTAACATGGACAATCAATTAGTAAAAGATGAAATTATAAGCATTATTCAGTTTTGGTATGGTTTAGGAGTTAAAGGTTTTCGTTTAGATGCTGCTAAATATATATATCTTGGTGATGAATCTAAGAATATTCAATTTTGGAATTGGTTTGTTTCTGAAGCA
Organism: Mycoplasmatota bacterium; assembly: GCA_029939475.1. Lineage (GTDB taxonomy): Bacteria > Bacillota_I > Bacilli_A > Izemoplasmatales > Hujiaoplasmataceae > 4572-104. The sequence goes on from JAOZSU010000069.1 coordinate 5,480, forward strand.
AAAAAAATAAAGCCAGATACCTATATTGTTGGTGAAGTATGGTCGGGAGATTCAGAGATTGCTTCATATTATCAATGCTTTAGCAATTTTGATTTTGGAATGTCCCAACAATCCGGTGCAGTCGCAACAGTAGCTAATCAAATGGATGATGTAAATTGGTTTGTTTCATACTTAGATAGATATCGTAACATTGTTGAAAATGTTAATCCTAACGCTATTCTAACTCCATTTATATCAAATCATGATATGAATAGAGCTGCTGGTTATTTAAATGTTGATGATTATACTATGTATTCAGCCGCTAGTATGTATATACTTTCATCAGGTAATCCATTTATATATTATGGTGAAGAAATTGGTATGAAGGGATCTAAAGGCGCTTCCAATACAGATGCAAATAAACGTTTAGCGATGCTTTGGGGAGATAATAATACTGTCCGTGACCCTATAGGCACAACTTATTTGCCAGAAAATCAAACAAATGGAACTGTAAAACAACAGCTAAAAGATAAATTTAGTTTATATAATCACTATAAAAAATTAATTATGTTAAGAAAGGCAAATCCTGAAATTGCAAGAGGAAAATATACCGTTTTAAATTTTGATGGTTATTATTCTTTGGGAGGATTTTTATCGACTTATAACAATTCAACTGTTGGAATAATTCATAATGTTGGATATAATGATATTACAATTGACCTTTCTAACTACACTGATGTAAATTTTAGTGTTGTTAGAGGATACGCCGGCGAAGGAACGGCTAATTTAAGCGGACAAACATTGACTATTCAGGCGCATACATCAGTTATTTTAAAATGATTAAAAGCGTTTACATGTTTTTTTGAATGTGTATAAATCGATTGACACAAAATTGCTGTAGTGATATAATTCTAATAGATATAGAAAAAAATTTTTGAGGAGGAAATATGAAAAAATTATTTGTTTTATTACTAGGATTAGTTCTTTCAATTGGATTAATTGGATGCGCAAATGATCCTTTAGTAAATGAA
>JAOZSU010000070.1:0-6426 GCA_029939475.1 Mycoplasmatota bacterium
TAATAGCATTTAAGAATCAGGTATTATGATGGATAAAAATAATAAAGATATTAGAAAAGAAATAGAAGAGTTAGAAAAATTAATTGAAAAGGTAAAAAAACAAAACGAAGAAGAGAAACAAAAACAAAAAAAGAAAACACAAATCAAAGTTGTTAAGATTAATCTTGCACAAACTTATGCTAACAATTTTTGGATAAATATGGTTTTTTCTTTTCTTATTAACTTCATCGTTATTTTTGGCGTTTTAAAACTTTTTGATTTTGTAACCGTAACTAATGATATCTATATTTTTTATGTTGTTCTTATTTTTACTATTATTGAAGAATTTTATAAAAAATATCTCCTAAATAAACAAATTAAAGTTGTTTTATATACATCAGGACTTATTTTTTCTTTTATTAATATCATAGTATTTTATTTTTTAGATTTATTTATTTTTGGAAGCTCATTTTCTTTTAACAATTATCTTTATCCAGTTTCATTTGTAGTCTTATTTCAAGTATTTAGGGCTATAATTAAAAATATATATATTAGAATAATACATAAACGTACTTTCAACAAAACAAAAAAAAGATAGGTGATATTCATGGCTAGTATTCCAATTAGTGAAATTATTAAAGGATTGAAATTAGAAATTTTAGCTGGAGAAAAAGGAATTAACCGTAAAGTTTCTAATCCTAGTTTAACAAAACCAGGGGTTGAATTGGCTGGAATGTTTGATTTTTATGAAAATGATAGAATTCAAATAATCGGATCAAAGGAAATTACTTTCTTTCATTGGTTAAGCGATAAAGACAAAGTTTCTCGAGTAAGTATATTATTTGAAAAGAATCCTCCTGCTTTTATATTTTCTAAAAATGTAAAAGTACCTAAATTATTTATTGAATTAGGTGAAAAACATAATATTCCTGTATTAAAAAGCTCATACGCCACTACATCTCTATTTAGCGAATTACATGCGTTTTTACAAACTAGATTAGCCGAAAGAACATCAATGCATGGGGTTTTGCTAGATATTAACGGGGTTGGAGTGTTGATTACTGGTAGAAGTGGAATAGGTAAAAGTGAAGTAGCTTTAGAATTAATTAGAAGAGGATATATTTTAGTAGCTGATGATTTAGTTGAAGTATATCAACTTGAAAAAGGAATTATTGTAGGACAAGCTCCTGAAATGTTAAAGAAATATCTTGAAATAAGAGGTGTTGGCATCGTTAATGTTGTCTATTTGTTTGGAGTAAAAGCTTATAGAGATAATAAAAAAATATCACTTATTGTTAAATTAGAAAAATGGAATGATAATAGTGAATTTGATCGACTTGGTATGAAAGAAGAATATCACAAGATATTTGATACAAATGTTGCATTTGTATCAATACCAATTACAGAAGCAAGAAATACAGCTACTTTAATTGAAGCAGCCGCCTATGATTTTAAATCAAAAGAAATGGGATATCATTCCGCAAATGAGTTTAATCAACTATTAAATAGTCAAATTAAAAAAAATCAACTAAAGGAAGATGATGATACCGATGAATAAATTTATTAAGACTTCATTTATATTAATTATTGTTTTTTTAACATTTTCTTTAATTGGTTGTCAAGAAGAACCGGCAGCTACAGATGAATATACAGTAGAATTTGTTGATTTTGATGGTACGGTTTTAGAAACTTATACCTGCCATGTTGGAGTTGCATGTGATATTGTTGCGCCAACAGTTCCGGATCAATCAGACCCTAATTATAAAGAAAATTCATATTTTTTAAGGTGGTGTGTATTTGAAGATGATTTTGATTCAATAAACAAAGATACAACAATTAAAGCCATATATTCTTTAGACAATAGGTTTGTAACTGTATTTGATCGTTCAATTGTCTTTTATTCGTTTTTTATTATAAGTGGTATTACAGTAGCTCTATTATTAGGGTTAAAAGAATCTAAAAGAATAGGTATAAATAAAGATGATATATTAGATGGATTTTTATGGATTGTTCCCGTATCTATACTTGGAGCTAGGCTTTGGTATGTTATCTTTGAATGGAGTAATTTTATTTATGGACAAGGTCTCATTGATGGGGTATGGCGATCATTCTTAAGAGTAATAGGCTTCCGAACTGGATATTTAGATTTTAGTAATTTTGGATTATCTGGATTAGCTATCCACGGAGCTTTTGTAACAGCGGTAATTTGTTCATATTTCTTTACGAAAAAACGTAAAATTGATATATTTAAAGTTATTGATATTATAGCTATTGGATTTATAATTGCTCAAGCATTTGGTCGTTGGGGTAATTTTTTCAATCAAGAAGCACATGGAGGAATTGTTGGCGGATATACAGGTACTATTACTAACGCTGTAGCTAATTTATCCATCAAAGAACAATATGATTTCTTAAGATATACTTTACATATTCCAGAATTTATAGTTAATAATATGTATATTCCAAGAGGTTTTCATAGTTTATCACAAGAACCACTTACAGGGTTTTATCACCCAACTTTTTTCTATGAATCTATGATAAATCTTGTTGGGTTTGGAATTATGTTAATATTAAGAAGAATTAAGAAGATACATTTTGGTGAATTACTATCATTCTATTTGATTTGGTATGGCGGTTTAAGAATATTTATCGAAACAATGAGGACAGATCCTTTAACCTTTGATTTCTTAGGAATAACTTTTAAATCAGCTATAGTAACATCTGTAATAATGATAATTTCCGGTATTGCTTTATCTGTTATAATAAGAATGAAACGTAAAAATATGACTTACGAAACTGTACCTGGATATTTTGGACATAAAAAAGAAATTACGAGCGATGTAAAAGATGAGGACAAAAATTAACAGGAGTGATTCTATGTCATTTTCTACAGAAATAAAAACTGAATTACAAAGTTTAAAACAATTAGATTGTTGTAATAGAGCAGAGTTATCTGCTCTATTACACATTGGTGGTTCAATTGAAATGAACAATAAAGGATTAAATCTAGTCTTTCAAAGCACAAATAATGCAGTTGTTAGACGTTTTATGATTTTATTAAAAACTTTATATGATATTGAATTTACTTTAATAAAAAAACAATCTAAAAAACTTAGAATACATGATATCTTTATAATAAAAATATCTGATCAAGTTGAAAAACTTTTATCTGAATTATCATTAATTAATGAATCAGCTATATTTTTTCAAGATGTTGATGAAACTATAATTGAAAAAGAATGTTGTAAAAAAGCATATTTAAGAGGAGCTTTTTTGGCTACTGGTTCTATTAACTCTCCAGAAACAAGTTCTTATCATTTAGAGATACAGGCATTTTCTGAAAAACAAGCAAATATTATTAAGGATATTGCTAACTATTTTAATTTGAATGCAAAAGTGACCAAAAATAAAAGAGGTTTTATTGCATATATGAAAGAAGCAGAACGGATTGCGGATTTTTTAAGAGTAATCGGGGCTAGTAATTCTTTGTTTAAATTTGAAGATTCGAGAATTAAGCGAGATTTTAAAAATTCAATAAATAGAGTTATAAATTGTGATATTGCTAATGAAAAAAAAGCTATGGAAGCAGCTATAAAACAATTAAAAGATATTGAAATTATAGAAAGATTTCATAAAGATATAAGCAAAAGTATGCGTGAAGCGATTTTTTTAAGAAAAAAATATCCTGAATCATCTTTATTAGAATTAAGTTATGCTTCAAGAGAATATTTTGATAAACAAATATCAAAATCAGCTTTAAATCACCGCTTTAGAGCTATAAGAGATTTAGCTAATAAAACCATAATTGAAGAAGGGTTAAAATGATTGTTGGAACAGGCATAGATATAGTCGATATATCCAGAATAAAATTAGAACACGCAAAACGTATTTTAAGCGATGACGAAAATAGCGTATTTCGAAAATTTAAACTTAACCAAAGAAAAATAGAATATTTAGCAGGAAGATTTGCTTTAAAAGAAGCAATCATTAAAGCAATCGGGCATACAAAATATAAAATAGGAATGAGAGATATAACAATTTTAAATCAAGAAGATGGAATGCCTAAAATTGCATGCCCTTCTTATAATGATATAAAGTTTCATATTACACTTTCTCATGAGCATAGCTATGCTATAGGGATGTGTATTATTGAAAAAATTTAAATTTTATTAAGCGTAAAAAAAATCGCTTGCAAAAAGAATGAAAAAAAAGTAAAATATTTATACTGAGGTGAGTTTATGGCAACTTATAAAAAAGGATATAAAAGAGTAAACACAGAAACAATTTTATTAAAAGTTATAGTTTCAATCATCATAACAGTTTTGGTTTTTGCTGCTGTAGCCTATATTTATGATGCAAGTACACAATGGAAAGATTATGATAATTATACAACCATTACTAAATATGATGGTATTTTAGAATATAAAAATGGTGGGGATGAACCATTAGATGATTATGTTGTATATTTTTATTCAGATACCTGTCCTAATTGTATTAAAATAAAAGACGATGTATTAAACGCTGGTCATAAGGTTAATAAAGGAACAGAACAATTTTTCTTAGCTGATGTAACTTCTATGGATGATGAAGATATCAATATGCAAGATTTCTTAGATTCAGTAAGTTTAACAAGTGCCCAATTTGGAACACCAGCTTTATTGGTAGTGGTAGACGGACAATTCTATGATATCTATGTTGGTTCAACTTCAGTAATTGATGCTTTAAATAATATTATTGATGGAAACATTCCGGGATTTGATGATTAATTTATTAAATTTATATATTTGTCTTCACATTTTGTGAAGACTTTTTTATATATTTAACTATAGATTACTTTGTCAAAAAATATTAATTATGATAAAATGAATTAGACAGGATTGGTGATTATATGGAGTATGTGAATGAAGAATTAATTAAGCAAGTAGCTAAAAATCAAGGAATTAAGATTAAACAAGTTAAAGTTGTTTTAGAATTATTAAAAGAAGGGAATACCGTTCCTTTTATAGCTAGATATCGTAAAGAAAAAACGGATTCTTTAGATGAGGAACAAATTCGAGCAATAGAAAAAGAATATGAGTATGGTAAAAATCTTGAAAAAAGAAAAGAAGACATAATTCGGTTAATTGATGAAAAAGGTATGTTAACAGAAGAATTAAAATCTGATATTCAAAAATGTAATAAATTAGTTGACCTCGAAGATATATATCGCCCATTTAAGGAAAAAAAGAAAACAAAAGCCACAGAAGCTATAAAAAAAGGGCTCGAGCCTTTAGCTTTAAAATTGCTTACGTTTCCTGATGTTGAAGATTTAGACGCATTAGCTAAACCATTTATAAGTGATCAAGTTTTGACTATTGAAGAAGCTTTTCAAGGAGCTAAATATATTATTTCGGAAATAATTTCTGATAATGCTGATTATAGAAAATGGATTCGTAATTTTACATATAAAAACGGTAAAATTGTGACTAAAAAGAAAAAGTCAGCTGAAGATCAATATGGAACATATCAAAATTATTATGATTATGAAGAAAATCTTAAATCAATCAAAATGTATCGTATTTTAGCTATAAATCGCGCTGAGAAAGAAAAAATAATAACCGTTAAAATAGATGTGTCAATTGAAGATATTCATAGATATCTTGAAAGAAAAATTATTGGGGATTATGAGTCAATAGTTGTTCCTTTAATTCAAGATGCATATCAAGATGCATATAAAAGACTTATTAGTGGATCTATTGAGCGTGAAATTAGAAGTGATTTAACAGAACAAGCGGAAAACCAAGCAATACATATTTTTTCAGAAAATCTTAGAGCTTTATTATTACAACCACCAATGAAAGGGAAAATGGTTTTAGGAATAGATCCTGCATTTAGAACTGGTTGTAAATTAGCTGTTATTGATTCATATGGGAAATTTATTACTAAGGGAGTAATTTACCCTCATGAATCTTATAAGGGTGGAAAGGCTGATCCTAAGAAGGTTGAACATGCAACAAAATTGATTAATGCGATTGTCAAAAAATATGATATTGATATTATCGCAATAGGAAATGGTACTGCTTCAAGAGAAACTGAGGCTTTTATTGCTAATATAATTAAAGAATATAAACTTTCATGTAAATATGTTATTGTAAGTGAAGCTGGAGCTTCGGTTTATTCTGCATCTGATTTAGCGAGAAAAGAATTTCCGGATTTTCAAGTAGAAGAACGTTCTGCAGTAAGCATCGCAAGAAGAATGCAAGATCCATTAAGTGAATTAGTTAAAATTGATCCTAAATCAATTGGGGTTGGACAGTACCAACATGATGTTTCTCAAAGTAAATTATCAGATTCATTAGATTTTGTTGTTTCTACAGCTGTGAATCAAATAGGTGTAAATGTAAATACAGCAAACTTGTCTTTATTAAAATAAATATAATGTTTGTCTAAGAAAGTAGCTAAAAATAT
>JAOZSU010000071.1:0-6316 GCA_029939475.1 Mycoplasmatota bacterium
ATAATTGTATTCTTTTTTCCATATATTTTTTTAAAATACAAAAATAATATAGTTCTATAATTAATGATACATTTCTTTTTACATATTTTTATACATACATCTGAATTAAAAAAAGTGAAAGTTGCATAAGCTTTCACTTTTTTAGTTCATAAAATATTAAACAAAAATATTACTTTAATATGTTTAAATGCAAACTAGCGGTTGTCATAGGCAAAGTTTAGTTGGTTTGATAAAATGTATGATAAATTTATAATTTGATTGTTAAAAGATTATAACAAACCTTTGTAAGAGAAAATTATGTTTAAAAAATAATTTATTGAAAATCCAACTGCTTATAAATGGAATCTGTTTATTGATAAATTATGAAAAAAATGACTTTCAAAGAATAACAATTAAAAATAATACTCCGTACATTATATATTTATTGCAATTTTATATATAAATATATTTCTAATTTTTTAAAAACATATTTTAATTATTTGTAGAAGGGAAATTCAAATTATAATGACTAAATTATCCAATTATTATATGCTAAGATATCTAATTTTCGGAATGCCTAGATACTATTCCAAAATACGTTTCATTATTACTGCTATATATCTTGTTTTCTATATTGTATTTTCTTCATACAAAATATTATATAATCAATCAGATTTTTGGGCTTATAAAGTGATTTTATTATTATCAATCGCTTCTGCAATTTTTCTTTTCATATATTATTTATCTAACAGAAGGAATTATACAAAATCAATTCTAAAGGATACACAACCATATTTGTCAATTATGATTAATATTTTCAAGATATTTTTTCTAAGTTCAAATATATTTGTAGTTATTAGTTGGAATTTAACATCTCCTACTTTTTATAATATAGTAGCTCTTGTCTTTGCAATGATTTATTTAACATTCACAATAATTAATATATTGATAAACATAATTAAAATTTTAATTAGATTAGTTAATTTTAAAAAATATGTTCCTCTTTTAAAAAATGAAGAACTCGTAAATTATATCGCTAATGACATTAAAGATTCAATTAATAAACAAAATAGTTATTAAAGCAACAGTTACTTGTCAAATGCAATTTATAGATGGTAGAAATATAATAGATTAATTAATATACTATAGTTATAAAATAAAATTACATTTTATTTTAAATTTAATAATGAAAGGAGTTTATTATGTTACCAATTCTTTGAGCAATACACAGTGGATGGATTTATGGAGGGAGTGCTGCATTAGTTATTGTAGGTGTTCTAGTATACTATTTCGCTTTTTATCGTAAAAACAATTAGAAGATTAAAAAAAACATCCTGTAGAAGGTATCACTTACTTAAGTGTCCATTTTACAGGATGTTTTTTTTATAAAAATCACAAATCATGATTATGTAAATATCAAATCAAATAATATGATTAAAATAATTTAATTAATATATAAGTCTAATATCTTCATTTATGATATATTCTTGAAACTCGTTTTGAGACATTACATAACAATTCATATGGAATTGTATTCAATGTTTTACACATTTTAAGCAGAGGTTTGTTTTCTCCAAAAACTTCTACTTCCGAACCAACTGTAATATCTAAATTATTAGTTTTAACCATTATTAAATCCATACATACTCTACCAATAACTTCAAGTTTTTGTCCCTTATAGATTAAATAATCATTATTTGATAATAGCCTATTATATCCATCCGCATAACCTATAGCTATAGTAGCTATTCTTTCTTTTTCTTTAGGTGAATAAGTTCTTCCATAACTAACTGTATCATTTGGCTTGATTTCTCTTAAAGATGTAACTTTCGCAAATAAAGACATGGCTGGTAAAAATTGTTTATCAGTATTTACAGGAGGATAGCCATACATTGCAATCCCAAGCCTTACCATATCCATACTATATTCTGGATATAAAATACTAGCCGCGGAATTTGAAGAATGATAGATTAAATTATTTAATTCTGTGTTTTCTAAACTTATTTTTAAAGCATTGAATAGATTAAACTGTTTTTCAGTGAAATTACTACCATCTCCATCTGCGTCCGCAAAATGAGTATAAAGACCTTCAAAATTTAAATTGTTTAAATTATATATTTTGAAAAGAATAGATTTAACCTTATCTAAATCATAGACTTCATGTAAATAAATTCCAAAGCGGCTCATTCCTGTATCAATATTTACATGAATTCTTATTTTTTTTCCATATTCATTTAAAATTTTAGCGTATTCTAAAGAATCTACTGTTTGAATTAAATCATATTTATGTAAATAAGCAATATTTTTAGGTATAGTTTTACCAAATATTAATATATTTCCTTTTACATTAGCCTCTCTTAATTCAACTGCCTCATGTAAACTAGCAACTGCAAAATAATGGCAACCATGTTTTTCTAATATTTTAGCTACTTCTATAGCTCCATGCCCATAAGCATCAGCTTTAACAACAGCTAAGACTTCTTTAGCCATAGAAAGAGTCTGAACTAATTTATAATTATGTAATATATTATTTAAATTTATTCTCGCATAATTACGATCTATTTCCATAGAACCTCCTATTTTAATACAGTTATTCCTCCCATATAAGGAACCAATACTTCAGGTATTAATACAGAGCCATCGCTTTGTTGGTTTTGTTCTAACAAAGCAGGTAAAAGTCTAGATGTAGCTAATCCAGAGCCATTCAATGTATGACAAAACTCTATTTCATTATTTTCATTGCGGTATCTTATCCTACCTCTTCTAGCTTGAAATGTTCTCGAATTAGAAACGCTTGAAACTTCTTTATATATTCCAATACTTGGCAACCATACTTCGATATCATATGTTCTAGCCATCGCAAAAGATATATCTCCAGCAGCTAATTTAGAGATTCTATAGTGTAAATTTAACTTCTTCATTAAGCTTTCAGCTTTATTGCATAATTCCTCGAATGAAGCATCACTTTGTTCTTTTGTGGTAAATTGAACCATCTCTACTTTATGAAATTGATATCCTCTGATTGTTCCTCTTTCTTCAGAACGATAACTTCCAGCTTCTTTACGGTAACATGGAGTAAACCCAAAATATTTCTTAGGTAATTCACTTTTTGATAGAATCTCATTTCGATGAAGATTAATTAAAGCAGTTTCAGCTGTTGGTAATAAAAACTTGCGAGGAGATTCACCTTCTAACCAAAATACATCATTTTGAAATTTAGGAAATTGTCCAGCCGTCAATCCTGATTCATAATTTAATATATGTGGTAACATCATAAATTTATATCCATCTTTTATATGTTCATCTATAAAGAAGTTTATTAGTGCCCATTCAAGTCTCGCACCAAGATCAGTATAAATCCAAGTTCCTTTACCGCTTATTTTTGCGGCTCTTTCATAATCAATTAATTTTAATTTGGTTTCAAGTTCCACATGATCTAATATTTTAAAATCAAATACAGGTTTTTCTAAGTTATAGCTAATAGCCTTATTTCCCTCTTTACCTCCTGAAATAATATCTGGGTCAGGAATATTAGGTAGGGTCAATAAAAATTCTTCTATTTTATCTTCTAATTCCTTTAATTCTAATTCTGAATTCTCTATAGATTGTTTTAATCCTTCTATTTGGCTAAACAATTCTTTTGTATCTCTTTTTTCACGTTTATATAATCCAATTGATTTAGATAAAGTATTGCGTTTAGCTCTAACTGATTCTATTTCTTTTAAAAAACTACTGCGTTTAGTTTTCCACTTAAGGTATTCAGTAAAATCTACTTTAAAACCTCTTTTTAATAATGCTTTTTCTACCTCTTTTGGATTATTCATTATCATTTTTTCATCTAACATGTATTATCCTCCTCTTAAAAAAAATCCCTTACAAAATAATGTAAAGGACGATTTATACCGTGGTACCACCTTTGTTCTAGTAAAAATACTAGCACTTATTTCCTTAACGCGGAATACGGAGATGATTAGTCTCGCTAAAAGGTAGAAAGAATAAACCCTTTATTAGTTTTCACCAACCACTAATTCTCTACAAAAGATTATTTATTCATTGTCCTTTTAAATGCTTTATTATTACATGTATTATATGTAATATTCTTAAATCTGTCAAGAAGTTATAGTAGATTATCCTTCGGTTTTCACTTCTTTTATATTAAATCTTCTATATAACAAATAGATTCCTAAAATTATCATTAAAAAACTTAGGTATTGTGATGGTGTTGGAAATGAATTATACTCAGTTGTGAAAAATGGGAATAAGCTTCCTCTATCATCGCCGCGTATAAATTCGATTAGTATTCTCCACATGCCATAGGCAAACAAATAAGTTTCTACTTCATATGTTCTTATCTTCTTAACTTTGTTTAACACAATGAATAATGTAAACAAGAATAATGATTCAAATAATTGTGTTGGATAGATTGGTGTATCAGGGAATGCTTCTGCGGCATGTCCATGTGGAAATACTACTCCTAAAAAAGAATCAGTAGGTATTCCAAAACAACACCCGGCAGAAAGACAACCTAGCCTTCCAAAAGCATGAGCTAAAACAACTCCTATAATTATAGTATTCATTATTTTTCTAACATCTTTATTTTTATCTTTATAGAAATATTTTAGAAGAATTAAAAAAGTTGATATACCACCTATTAACCCTCCAATAAATGTAATAGAACCAAATGTTAATTTACCTTCTTCAATTGAATGAAAAAGAGCATCGAAAAAGTAAGCGAAAAACAAAGCAGAAACTAAACTAAACGCCAATAAAATCAAAAGATTATTTGCCTGTTTTCTGCTAAATCCATCTTTTTTTTCAAATCTATAAGCCACATAAACAAACATAGCGAAAATTCCTATACCAATCATAATATCATACATCTGTAATGTATAACCAAATATGTCCGGTAAAAGATATGGATACATATAATCAACTCCTTGAATTTATTATAACATATAATTGTTTTTTAGAAATAATACGTATTTATCAATATTATAATTTAATTCTTATATAATTCAACTACAACTGCTTTTTTAGGTTTATCTGGATTATAAAGTAGTGATATAGAATCTAATTTTTCAAGTTTTTTAACTAACAAAAAACCTCCTAGCAAATACCAACGTTGACTATAGGTATTTTCATTTACCATATAAGACACAAAAACTTGTAAGTTCCCTCTGTTTTTATGTATTGTGTCAAGAGTTCCGTTAACCTCGTAATTCTTCCAAAGTTTTATTTTCTTTTTAATAGACAAAGTTCTCATAATAATGATTAATAAATCAGCTAAGAATAAAGCTATAAAAATAACCCCACCTGAAGACATATCACCTGCAAAAGCTAAGGCAGCGAATATTACAAAAAATACTAATAATACTTCTAACATATTTAAGATATAGTCATATCTTATGATTTTTTTTGTTTTAAATTCCATAAATTCCTCTTTCTTTTCATTTGTTATATCATAACAGAATCTCTTAAATATTTCATTATATTTAGAAAAAAAGAGGAAATATCCTCTTATATTTCACATGTTTCATCATTACAAACATGACCTTTTTCTTCTGATTCTAATGTTTTAAGTTCTTCTTTATGATTTTCATTCCAAACATAATCCAATGCTTGTTTAAAATAATCTAATTGTTGAGCTCCTGAAATTCCAAATTTCCTATCTAAAACAAAGAATGGAACTCCTTGTACTCCGACTTGACGTGCTTCAGATATTTGTTGATTTACTATATCCGTAAATTTATCACTATTTAATACTTCTTTTACTTCTGTTTCATCTAAACCTATTTCTTTTGATAACTTTATCAATGTATCAAAATCAGCTAGATTTAATCCTTCAGAAAAATATGCCTTCATAAATCTAGTAGTTAGTTTAGCTTCTAACCCCAATGTGTTAGCGTATTTAGCAACTCTATGTGCATCAAATGTATTTGTCATTTGCATGATATCATAATTATATACTAAACCTACTTCTTTAGCTGCTGCAGTAAACATTTTAAAGCGTTCTTTTGCTTGTTCGGGAGTCATGTTATGGCTTTTCGCAAAAGCTACTTCCGGTGATTCAATCATTTCTTTTGGGGCATATGGGTTTAACATATACGCCTTATAAACTACTTCTGTTTGATCTTTATGTTCAAATTCTTTTAAAGCTTGATCAAAACGTGTTTTTCCAATATAACAAAATGGACAAGAAAAATCAGACCACAATTCAATTTTCAACATTATTCCATCTCTCCTTTATAAGATTATCTTATAATATTATCAATTATATGTCGGATTTATGCAACTAATTTGCTCAAAAATAAATGTTATAGTTTTACATATTAAAATA
>JAOZSU010000072.1:0-6296 GCA_029939475.1 Mycoplasmatota bacterium
ACTTTATTAAATGATATTATTAAAAATAAACCCTTATTGATAATTTTGAATAAATCTGATTTAGCAGATGAAACAGAAACAAAGAAATGGGTTAGATATTATGAATTAAAAGGTAAACCATGTATTAGTGTTAATTCTTTAACTGATAATATTTCTAAAAAAATTAATAATAAGACCCAAGAAATTTTAACAGACTTAAAAATAAAGGAACAAAGAAAAGGAATGAGCCCAAGGGCATTTCGAGCAATGGTTATAGGTATTCCTAATGTAGGAAAATCACAATTTATAAATAATATGGCAGGAAAGAAAAAGGTTAAAACCGGAAACCTTCCTGGAGTTACTAAATCTCAAAGCTTTATTAAAACCAAAGGTGATTTACTTTTATTAGATAATCCTGGAGTATTATGGCCAAAATTTGATGATGAAAAAGTTGGATTTCATTTAGCTTTATTGGGATCCATAAAAGATGATATTTTGCCATTAGATGAAGTTGCGATTTTTGGAATTAAGTTTATGCAGGAACATTATATTGATAGATTAATTAATAGATATAATTTAAACATAAATTATAGCACTTCAGCGCTTAATATATTAGATCAAATAGGTATAAACAGAGGTTGTAAATTACAAGGAGGATCTATCGATTACGATAGAGTTATTAACTTATTTTTATATGACATAAGGAATTTTAAGTTGGGAAGGATGACTTTAGATAATATTGAAAATGTACAAATTTGAGAATGGTTTATGGGAAAAAGGATATATAAATATTGTTGGTGTAGATGAAGTTGGAAGAGGACCTTTGGCCGGGCCTGTAGTAGCTTGTGCGGTGATATTGGATCCAAGCAAACCAATATTAGGGTTAAAAGATTCAAAACAATTATCTTCAAAACAAAGAAAACAATTCCTAATAGAGATAAAAGAAAAAGCATTAGATTATGCTATTTCTTTTGTGAGCGAAAGAGTGATTGAAGAAATTAATATTTATCAAGCATCAAAAAAAGCTATGTTAAATGCTATTAATGCTCTATCTTTAAAACCCGATTATATATTATCTGATGCTATGCCTTTGCCTGAAAGCAACATTGAATACCTTTCAATAATAAAGGGAGATACTTTATCTGCTTCAATTGCTGCGGCTTCTATTCTCGCAAAGGAAGCTAGAGATGCCTTTATGATTAAACAGAGTATTAAATTTCCTGAATATGATTTTGAACATAATATGGGATATCCTACAAAAAAACATTTAGCTGCTATTAAGCGCTTTGGAATTAGAGATATTCATAGAAAAACATACAAACCTATTAAAGACATTATTGATAAACAGATATTTGAGGAGGAACAAAATGTTTAAGGCAGTGATATTTGATTTAGATGGAACTCTACTTGATACAATTTCCGATATTTCTTATAGTATGAATTCAGCGCTTAAAAAGTTAAATTTAAAAGAATTTGAAATAGAAGATTATAAATATCTTGTTGGTAAAGGTGTTGATAAATTTGTAAATAAAATCGCTGAAATTTATCAATTAAATATCGATATAGCAAACAAATTAAAAACCAGTTATCTAGAAGAATATGCTAAAATAAAATCCAGTAAAACTAAACCTTATCCAGGAATAGTTAAATTATTAAAGCGTTTAGAAAATGAAGGTGTTTCTTTAAACGTTTTATCTAACAAGCCAAATTACCAAGTAAAAGAAGCAGTTGATAAGTATTTTAATGATATTAAATTTGATTATATTTTTGGTAAAATGCCAGAATATCCTATAAAGCCAGATCCAACATCTGTTAAGATTATAATTTCAAAATTAAAATTAAATTTAAAAAATATTTTATATGTAGGAGATACGAGTACAGATATGAAAACGGCTAAAAATGCCGGGCTTGCAAGTGCAGGTGTTTTATGGGGTTTCCGCGAGGAAGATGAATTGAGACAGTTTGGAGCTAGCTATATTGTAAAAAACACAGATGAACTTTATGATATTATTAAAGGTGATTGATATGATTTTAAATGAGACTAATTATCTTAATTACGACTTTACAGGCAAAATTATTATATTTCCTACAGATACTGTATATGGAATTGGCTGTCTCTATGATAATATAGAATCAATTAAGAAAATATATGAAATTAAAAATAGAGATTACAATAAACCTATGGTTATATTATGTGCTAATTTAAAACAAGTTTATAGTTTAATAAAAAAAGGGCAGGTTATACCACAGTATTTACAAAAATATTGGCCTGGAAAGTTAACTATTATTTTCTTTAAAAATGAATCTGTTTATGATATAATAACATCAAATAGAAATACCGTTGGAATAAGAATTCCCGGAAATAAAATTAGTTTAAAGATATTGGAAAAATATGGTCCTATGGTAGTAACAAGCCTTAATTTAAGTAATCAAGCTCCGATTACTAAATATAAAGATGCTCTTAAATTTCACGATAAAGTTGATTATATTATTCAAGGTGAGGACCTTTATGAATTACCATCCACTGTGTATGATTTAACTCAAAAGAAAGTTTTAAGGCAAGGCGGAGTAGTAGTTATTCAGGGAGAATATTATGATTGATGAAAATATTAGAAAAAAAGTAATTGATATTTTTGGCGTTGATGTTGTAGATGAAATATTATTAACTGATGATTATCATATTGTTTTTTGTTTTGATTACAATAAATTGGCAGAATCAGAGCTATTTATTTTATCTGGAAATATTGAATATTATGGAATAGAAAAAGCGGATCATTTATATGTAAAAGATTTATTGCCATATATTGAATATAATAATCCTGTTTCTTATGTTATAGGTAAAGATAAATATCTTGATTATTTATTTAAATTAATAGATTATTCTAAATCAGATTCCGAGGTATATTTTCCTTTTAGAGTTAATGGCGAATTAGTTTGGGTAGTTTGTACATTTCATACAATAAAAAAAGATAATAATTTTAGATTAGTATTTGGTCGTGTAAATTGGATGACAAATAAAATGCCAGATGCAGTAAAGTATTATCAAAATAAATATATAGATATGTTAACGGGATTATATTCTGCAGAAGCATTAAGATATCACCTCAGACAAGCTGATGAATCATCATTGTCTTATGGATTGTATTTTGATATTGATAATTTCAAACGTATTAATGATGTTTTTGGACATATGAAAGGCGATAAATATTTAAGAGAATTAGGACAAAAATTCTTATTTTCTGAAAAATATAATAAGCATTATTATCGCCTAGGTGGAGATGAGTTTTTTGTTTATTTAGTTGATTCAACAGAGAAAGAAGCTTATAAAACAGCGTTACAAATTATTTATGATGTAGAAAAACTAAACCAAGAAGGGGAACAAGTTGAGGTTAGTGCTTCTATAGGGATTATTCCTATAAAAGGTTCTAATTTTAAAGTTGAAGATTTATTGGATTTAGCTGACAAGGCAATGTATCATGCCAAAGGTAGAGGCAAGGGGAATATTTCTTATGCAAGAGACGTATAAAATCGTCCCTTTTTTATGTTTTGTTTTGTTGTAATAAGACTTTGATTTTGTTATAATTGAAGAAAGAATATTAATAATAATTGTCTTTTATAAGTTATTATTTAAATATAAATATTTAATTTAAATAAGTATTATATAATATGTTTTAGTTAATTAAATAAAAACAATAAATTATAAGGAGGAAATATGTCGAAAGTAGTATTATTTGATCACCCTTTAATTCAACACAAATTATCAATTATTCGCAATAAATTTACTGATACAAAGACATTTAGAGAAAATGTTAATGAAATAGGGTCTTTAGTTACCTTTGAAGTTACTAGAGATTTAGAAACTAAATCAATTGAAATAGAAACTCCTGTAGCAAAAACAACTTGTGATGTATTAGCTAAGGATGTTGTTATAGTTCCAATTTTACGTGCAGGTCTTGGTATGGTTGATGGGATTCACAATGTAATACCTACTGCAAAAATAGGACATATTGGATTATATAGAGATGAAGAAACTTTAGAACCACATGAATATTATTTGAAATTTCCAAAAGAAATTGTTGATGCTACTGTATTAGTAGTTGATCCTATGTTGGCTACTGGAGGTAGTGCAATCGCAGCTATTACTAGAGTTAAAAAAACAGGGGCTAAAGATATTCGTTTTGTAGGAATTGTTGGCTGCCCTGAAGGCGTAGAAGCACTACAAAAAGCACATCCAGATGTTGATATATATTTAGTATCAATAGATGAAAAATTAAATGATGTAGGATATATAGTTCCTGGATTGGGAGATTGTGGGGATAGATTGTTTGGCACAAAATAAAAAAAACGAATCCTTATTATTCGCTCTTAATTTAATATATCAGTTTTTTATTGAAACTTTTGTAGGAATGATTATTGGGTATTTTTTAGGGCGCTTTTTAGATAATTTGTTTTTTAATGAAAAACATATTTTAATGTATATTTTAATGTTATTAGGAATGTTATCAGGACTTGGGAACTTAATCAAAAGAGTAATTAAAAATATTGCAGGAGGTAATGAATTTGAAGAAAAAGATGAACATCATTGAGAAAACATTTTTATTTTCTTGGCCTTATGCAATTGTTTTTTCTATTGTTTTATATTTTATAACACATAATTTTAATTTTGTAATAAGTTTTCTTTTAGGGGTTTTTTCTGTTTTATTAATGCAATCAATGAATTATCGCATCATGAAAAACCTATTTAAAAATAATCCCGAGAAAATAAAGTCAAGGACGATTATAATTTATCTTGTAAAATATATATTTTTTGGTATAATTTTATATGTCTCACATACTGACCCTGATTGGAATGTATATTTAACATTTGTGGGATTATTTACATTTAGAATAGTTACATATCCTGTTGCGATAATCTCAGCACACAAGGGGGATGATGAAAATTCTTGAATTTAAATTGTTTTCACCGATATCACCAAATGTTGTTTCAACATTAATTATAGTAGCCGTTTTAGCAGTAGTTTTCACCATAGCCGGCTTAAAAATCAAGAAATTAAATCCAGCAGAAACCCCAAAAGGTTTTCTGTTTCTTTGTGTTTTATTGGTAGATTTTTTTACTAATTTTTTGAAAGATTATATTTCTGGTAAGAGGTTAGATTTTTTTGGGCCTTATTTATTTACGTTAATATTATTTTTATCGGTCGCAAATACATCTGCTTTATTTGGACTTACTCCACCTCTTGCGAATATCGGAGTTGCGATGAGTTTTTCCGTGATAACCTTTTTCATGATAAAAATCGCAGAATTAAAATTCCAAGGTGTTAAGAATAAATTATTAGGATTTCTTGGGCCTGTTAAACCGCTTGCGCCATTAATGATACCGATTAATTTAATTGGGGAAGTATCTACACCATTTAGTATGGGACTTCGTCTATTTGTAAATTTGATGAGCGGGGTTGTTATGACTGCAATGGTTTTTGCTATTGTTGGATTTGTAGGGAGTATATTAGCTGGAGTTATCTTACATGCTATGTTTGATATTTTCTTTGGACTAATACAAGCTTTCGTATTTTTCATGTTATCTACAGTTAATTTATCTATGGCCTCTGAGTCATAGATTTTATATAGGAGGAAATAAAATGTTTGGACAAATGATTCATTCTGTTACACGTTTCGCAAATGAATACAATCAATTTTTCGCAAGTGGTATGGCGTATTTAGGCGCTGGTATTGCCGTTATTGCAGGTCTTGGACCTGGTATTGGACAAGGATTTGCTGCTGGTAAAGCTGCAGAAGCTGTTGGACGTCAACCTGAAGCACAAGGAAAAATTCTAGTTACAACATTGGTAACACAAGCAGTTGCAGAAACAACTGGACTTTATGCATTATTAGTTGCATTATTATTGATTGGAAAATAAAAACTAATTCAATCTTCAAAGGAGGAATGTTATGACTGCACTTCAACGAATGATGGAAGCTGTGTCAAAAGCTATTGAAAATGCACTTGGAGCCAGTTTAAGTGATATGCTAATTCAAATAAGTGCTACCTTGATATTAGTTTTAATTGTTCGCCATTATTTTTGGGATAATGTTAAAGACTTCATTAAAAAAAGAAAAGAGTTAATGGAAGAAGAATTTTCTTCTGCAAAAAAAGCAAATGAAGAAGCTAAAATTCTTCAACAAAAAACAGATGAAGAATATAAAGAATTAAAATTAAAATCTAAAGACTTAATCAATAAAGCTGTTAAACGCGGTGAAGAAGAACATGAAATCATTGTTAGTAAAGCTAAAAAAGAAGCACAAGACTTGTTAACTCAAGA
>JAOZSU010000073.1:0-6237 GCA_029939475.1 Mycoplasmatota bacterium
ATTCAAGACTAACAATTCATATTTAGATATGAAAAGAACTTTAATAAACAAAAAAGAAAAACAGTTTGAAACTGTTTTTTTGAATAACATAGAATCAGCTTTTGATTATTTTAATATTAAATCAAATCAATGTTTATCATTTCATCATCATTTAAGAAATGGTGATAATGTTTTGCAACAAGTTTCAGAAGTTGTAAAAAGAAGAGATTTAAGGAATATGCATTTTGCGCCCAGTTCTATTTTTCCTAGTTATACTAATTTAGCTGATTTAATATTAAATGGAAATGTTACAGATATACATACAAATTACCTAAATGGCAAAGTTGCGGAAGTAATTGGGCAAGGGTATCTAAAGGGTAAACTTATAATGAATACTCACGGTGGAAGAGCGAGAGCAATAGAGAGTGGAGATTTAAAAATAGATGTTGCATTTTTGGCTTGTCCTACAGTTGATAAATTTGGAAATGGTACAGGGGCTTTTGGACCATCTGCTTGTGGGACGTTAGGATACGCTATTAGTGATTTAGAGTATGCAAAAAAAGTAATATTAGTAACTGATAATTTAGTTGATAAATTAGATGAATATCAGTTTGATGGGGCATATGTTGATGCGGTTATAGTAGTTGATTCCATTGGCAACTCAGAAGGAATTGTCTCAGGAACTACAAAACTAACAAAGGACCCAATAGGATTAAAGATAGCTAAAGATTGTGCAAATGTTATAAATCAACTAGGTTTAATTAAAAATAATTTCTCTATGCAAACAGGCGCTGGTAAAATTTCTTTAGCGGTAGTTAAGTATATTCAAGATATTATGAATCAAAAGAATATTACAGGAAGTTTTGCATCTGGCGGAATAACAAAAAGTTATGTAGATATGTTAAATAAAGGCCTATTTAAAGAGCTTTATGATGTTCAATGTTTTGATTTAGATGCAGTAAAATCATATCACCTTAATAAAAATCATAAGGCTATGTCAGCTTCAAAGTACGGAAATCCTTTTGAGAAAAACCCTATTTGTAATCGATTATCTTTTGTAATTCTTGGAGCTACTGAAATTGATCTTGACTTTAATGTTAATGTTACTACTGATTCTTGGGGCAATATAATAGGAGGTAGCGGAGGTCATGCTGATGTGGCTCATGGTGCGGATGTTACAGTGATTATATCACCATTATTTAAGTCTAGAATACCTATTATTAAAGATAAGGTTATTACAGTTACAACACCTGGCAATGATATTGATATTTTAGTTACAGAAAGAGGAATAGCTGTAAATCCCGAAAGAAAAGATATACTTAAAACCCTTGAAAATAGCGGTTTACCTATTTATACTATTAAAGAATTATATAATTTGGCTCATAGTATAACTGGAATACCAGCTAAGATAAAGCATTCAGATGAAATTATTGGGTACGTTGAATATAGGGATGGAACCTATATAGATTGTATATATAAAGTTATCTAAATATATTTTTGTGATAGTTGTATTTAAAATAGAGATAATATTTAAAGGATTTTAAAAAAACATAAGAAATGAGTAAATTATGGAATCATTAAAAGATAATATTCTTAGTTCTCGTGAAAAAAGATACGCAGAAATTAAAAAATTAAAACAGGTATTTAACGCCGTAATTACGGTAAAAACTAATATTCCAGGTAATGACAAAAAAAATCATTTAGCATATTATTTAGTAAAAAGATATTTTTATTTGATTCCAAAAGAACTTTATAACTCTTTTGTATTTTATGATGATTTTGATGGACCGTATTATCTTTTAGGTACGAATTTAAACCCTAAATATGTAAAAAATGAATTAATATCAATTGAAGAAAATACAAAGCTGGGTAGGTTTATAGATTTAGATGTTTATGATGGAATTAAAACTTTAACCAGAGGTTTTATGAGAAAATGTTATATATGTGAAAATCCTGCTTTTATTTGTATTAGAGAAAAAAACCATTCTGTAATTGAATTAATAGAATTTATCGAAAATAAGGTAAAAACTGTTCTATGCGAAGAGACCAAATTATTAATTGATAAAAGTATAATGACTGAATTGAATTTACATCCTAAATTTGGATTGGTAACTCCATATACAAACGGGAGCCATAAAGACATGAATTATAATTTGATGATTAAAGCAAAAGAAACAATTTTACCTTATCTTATTGATATGTTTGAAACTGGATACTCTTCAATTTGGATTGATGATATATTTTCTAAAATAAGAAAGATAGGGTTAGAAGCTGAAGATGCAATGTTAAAGCAGACAAAAAATATTAATGCCTATAAGGGATTAATATTTAATATGGGGCTATTAATTTCATCATATGGATATGTGTTATATAATAACGGTAATATAAACGATATCTTTAATACTGTGAAACAAATATCAAAACCCATTATAAAGGATTTTAATAATGATTTGAATTCTTTTGGATATGAGGCATATAAAAAATTTGAAATAAAAGGTGCTAGAGGAGAAGCATTAAGCGGTTTTGAAACAGTAAAAAAAGCTTTGCCATATTTAAGAGACTTATCTAAATCATCTCTTCTTACAACTTTGATTTTTATTATTTCTGAAATAGAAGATACCGTATTATTAAAACGAGCAAAATCATATGAATTTTATCTTGAAATAAAAAAAATTTTTAGACAACATTTAATAAGTAATGAAGAAGCAATTTTGTCTTTAAATGATTTTTGTTTAAATAATAATTTGAGTTTTGGAGGTAGCGCGGATATACTTGTTCTTACAGTATTTATCAAATTAATTGAAGATCAGTTTTAAAGTTATATATAATTTTAAAATATATCTCTTGTTCGATAAAATTGTAAAGATTTAAAAAAATTAAATTTTTAAAATTATTTGCTTGACATAAGCTATAAGTAATAGTAAAATTGTAATGCATAATTAATTTGGAGGTTTAGCTCAGCTGGGAGAGCATCTGCCTTACAAGCAGAGGGTCGGCGGTTCGAGCCCGTCAATCTCCACCACGCCGAAATAGCTCAACCTGGTAGAGCAACTGACTTGTAATCAGTAGGTTGCGGGTTCAATTCCTGCTTTCGGCACCATATTATGTAACTAATTAGCACACGTTGAGCAGTGTGCTTTTCTTTTTATTGAAAGAGTGGATTTTATGGATTCAATTTCTAAAAAACGATCCAATATTATTTTAAAACAAAACCCAATTTGGAAAGGATTAATTTATTTGGCTTTTCCTGTTTTTTTGGCCAATGTTCTAAAAACCTTACATAATATAGTAGATACTTTGTTTATTGGTTTAATACCAGATCAAACAATAGCTACACAAATGCAAGCAGCTATTGGATTAACATGGCCGATATTTTTTATATTTCTATCATTTGGTATGGGACTTAGTGTTGCGAGCAATGGATTAATTGGTCAATTTGTTGGTAAAAAGGATAATGAAAACTCGATTAAATATGCGACTAATACTGTTTATTTATCTATTGTATTAGGATTTATATTTAATGCATTTGTATTTTTCTTTGGGCCATTGATATTAAAATTAATAGGTGTTGAATCTGATGTTTTAGAATACGCAACTATTTATATTAGAATTAGAAGTTTTGAAATGCCTGCAGTTTTTCTTGTTTTTGCTTTTCAAGCAATAAGAAGAGCAACTGGAGATACCTTAACTCCTGTTATTATAAATTCTATTGCTATAGCAATTAACATAGTTTTAACAGCTGTATTAATTTTAGGATTTAATATGGGTATTACTGGAGCTGCAATAGCTACTTTAGCAGGACAACTTGTTATGATTCCAATTGTTTTATATTTTTTAATAAATGCAAAAAACGGTATTAAAATTAAATTTGAAACTAAATATATTAATTTTCCTATTATTAAGAAAATAACTTTAATTGCTTTTCCAGCTTCTTCTGGGCAGTCAATTCAAGCAATTGGATTTGTAATATTAAATGGAATGATTTATTCATTTGGTGATTATGTTACGGCAGCTTTCTTTATAGGTAATAGAATTACATCGCTTGTTATGTTTCCGGTCTCATCTATTACTTCAATTATCGCGATTTATGTAGCTCAAAATATTGGAGCCGGTAATATTGCTAGAGCCAAAAGGTCGGTTAAAGAAGGAATGGTAATGAGCATTATAATAATGGCAATTGGAATTTCTATTTTATTGCCATTTAGATATACTATTGTTGGCTGGTTTAGTCATGATAGTGAAACGATTGATAATGCTGTTCAATATATGTTTTATATAGGTATAGGATTACCTCTAATGGCAGTATTTCAAGCATATTTATCAACTTTCCAAGGAAGTG
Source organism: Mycoplasmatota bacterium (assembly GCA_029939475.1). Classification (GTDB taxonomy): domain Bacteria; phylum Bacillota_I; class Bacilli_A; order Izemoplasmatales; family Hujiaoplasmataceae; genus 4572-104. The sequence continues at coordinate 4,319 of JAOZSU010000073.1, forward strand.
GAGATACGCATTTATCATTTATACTCGCAGTTGTAAGACTTTGGATTTTTAGATTGCCTTTTGTATGGTATACTATGAAATATACCTCTTTAGGGCCACTTGGAATATGGTATTCAATGCTTCTGAGTAATGTTTTAGCTACAATTATTGGAACATTACTTTATACAAGAGTTAAATTTTTACCTAAAATAAAAACAAATACTATTAGGAGTGCAATATGAAAAATATAATTATTCCTGACTATAACCATTGTTTGATGAATATTACAACGACTATTTTAAAACATTATAATGTACCTTCTTCTTTTAAGAGCATTAATATTCTTGAAAGAGAATTAAATAAAAGTTATAGAAATATAGTTTTAATTTTAGTTGATGCAATGGGGTCTGCTATTTTAAGGAAACATAAAAAAGAAGTTAAATATCTAATTGAAAACCAAAAAGACGAATTAACTACTGTTTTTCCTTCCACAACAGTTTCAGCCACTACCTCCATTTTAACAGGTAAGCCACCTGTAAATACTGGTTGGATTGGTTGGCTTCAATATATTAAGGAAGAGGATAAGTCAGTAATCTTATTTTTAAATAAGGATTTTTATAACGATGAAACATCTTTTGATTATAATATTAGTGAAAAATTCGTCCCTATTACAAAAATATATGAATTGATAGAAAAATATAATCCAAATGTTAAAACAAAAGAAATTTTCCCAGAGTTTAAAGAACCGAATCATAAAACTTTTAGGAATTTATGTAATTCAATAATTAAAAAAACAAAAGAACCTGGAAAACATTTCATCTATGCATATTGGGACAAATTAGATACTTATTTACATAAAACCGGAACTTTATCAAATAAGGTTCATAATCATCTAAAAGAAATTAATGAAGATGTTAAAGAATTAATTAAGGAATTAGATGAAGATACATTAGTTATTATTACTGCGGATCATGGACAAATTGATATAGAAGAAGTTGTATTATGGAATTATCCTGAAATAGTAAATACATTTAAACACAAGCCTTCAGTTGAAGCTAGAGCTACAGCTTTCTTTATTAAAGAAGGCATGGAGGATAAGTTCGTAGAAAATTTCAATAAAGAATTTAGAGATTATTTTATATTATATAAATCTGAAGATTTTTTAAAAACAAAATTTTTAGGTGATGATGCTATACATCCAAAATTAAAAGAATTCCTTGGTGATTATTTTTCAATAGCTATCGATAAATATTCGTTTAAGCTTGTTAATTCAAAACAATCTTTCAAAGCACAACATGCAGGGTTAACAACTGATGAAATGTTAATACCATTAATAATGTTTCCGCAAAAAAAATAAGCCAAAATTATTTGGCTTTTTTTTATAGATTCCCAATCATATGTTCGGCTGTTGAAATATTAGTCGCAAGTGGTATTTTATAAACATCGCTTAATCTTAGTAATGCATTTATGTCAGGTTCATGGGGCTGAGCAGTTAATGGATCGCGAAAAAAGAAAATCATATCAATTTCACCATTAGCTACCTTAGAACCAATTTCTTGATCTCCACCTAATGGACCAGATCTAAAACATTTTATATTTAAACCAGTAGCTTCAATTATTCTATGACCAGTTGTACCAGTAGCTACTAAATCATGTTTGGTTAATACATCTCTATATTTTTTTGCGAACTCTATTATCTCAGGTTTCATTTTATCATGGGCAATTAATGCTATTTTCATAAAATAGTATCTCCTTTAAATTATGTATATGTTATATTATATCATGAATAATTTTACCATCTAGATTTTTTCATAAAAATGGGGTAAAATTATCTTGCTTTTTAAAAATTGATTTGATATAATGTAATAGCATCAAAATATCATATATTTGGAGGGGTAGCGAAGAGGCTAAACGCGGCAGACTGTAAATCTGCTCCCATC
>JAOZSU010000074.1:0-6220 GCA_029939475.1 Mycoplasmatota bacterium
AATTCAACTCCACTGGATCAAAATCCAGTTTATAGTGACGGCCCTATATCTTTTTTACCAGAGTATTATGATTTTTTAGATGCTGAATTAGAAAATAAGGATCCCAAGTCTATTATTGGTATTCAAAATAATCCCGATATCTATGATGGTTTAGATTCTTTAGATAAGATATTAGAGATATTATCAAAACATAAAATGGGTTTATATTTAGAAACTACTTCAATTAAGATATTAGATGATTTAGATATTCTTGAAGAATTTGGAAAAAACAACCCCTTATTAATCTCTATACCAGCAGCTTCATTAAAAAAAGAATCAAAATTATATGGAGCTAATTACTTGTTTGAAAATACACATAAAATACTATCTAAAATAAAAAATTATGATATTTTATGTGGCCTTATCATTAAACCAATAATACCTTATATAAATGATGATTTAGAAGGTTTTAAAGCAATGATAAAACGAGCTATTAGTTTAAATGTTGATTATATTTATCCTAGTTTTTCAATAAAATTTGATTCTAAAAAAATTAAAGCTTTTTATGATATAATAGATAAAGAATTCCCTGAATTAATGGTAACTTTACATGAAGAATATGGTATGAAACATGTTTGGGAAAGTCCTAATATGTCAGAGTTAAAAAAACTTTATGTTTTTGAGTGCCGTAAAAACAAAGTTAAATATGCATTAAAAGATATTATAAATCTTTATAAACCTGATTTAAACATTCAAATGAAATTATTCTAGAGGTGGGTTAAATGTTTGTGGATTTTTTAAAAGAATATATGATCTTTATAATAATGATTTTTTCTACGATTATTATTATGACTATTGTGTATTTCTTAATCACAAAATCAAATAGCTATGAAGAAGAAATTTATGAAGAAGAAGGTTCTAATGAAAATAAAGATGAACCAAAAGAAGAAGTCATAAATGATGAATCTCCAAAAATGTCTCCAGAAAATATACCTACTATCATTACATCTTTCGCAAAAAACCATGAGGAAAGAGAATACGAAGATGAAATATCTAGTAATTTATATAAGATTAAAAATCCAGATGTTTTAGAAGATAATCAATCTAATAAAGAGCTTGGTAATTTCCAAGATGAAACTTTGAATTCTTATACTATAAGAAAAAATAATGATTTAGCAGAAAAAGAATTTTCATTTCTATATGAAAAAGATGAAGATTTAGATATAGAAAAAAATCCTAATAAACGATACCACGTATTATATCAAAAAGAAAACAATAAATGGTTCGTTAAAAGGGAAGGAAATAAAAAGAAATTAAAACTATTTGAAACCCAAAAAGAAGCTATAGCCTATGCGACAATTAAATCACTAGAAAACGAAACTTCTGTGGTTGTTCATAGACGCGATGGTGTAATTCGTAAATATTCTTTATAAGACAAAGCGATTTGTCTTTTTTTTTCCAATAAAACTAAACTTTGGTTTGTTTATATTATTGAAAAGTTATTTTCATACCTCTTTATAAATGTTACAATATATTAAAGAGGTGAAGTGACTTGAATAAGAGTTTGGAACAATATATTGTTAAACTTAAAAATGGAGATTCAGATGCCTTTAATAAAATTTACGAATTAACTTATCGTAAAATTTATTTTGTAGCTTTACCTATATTAAGAGATCAGTCTTTAGCTGAAGATATTGTTCAAGATACATATTTAAAGTTTTTAGAAAAATTATATTCTTATAAAGCAAATAATTCGCAGGCTTATTTATTAACAATAGCTAGAAATCTAGCTATAAATGAATATAATAGACGAAAGAAAATCACAAGAAATATCGACCTAGATACAAAAACTTTCTCTTATGATAATTATTTAGAAATATCTCTTGAGAATAAAGAATTGATAGTTTCCGCTTTAAATATTCTAAGTATAGATGAACGCAATATATTTTTATTACATAATCTAGAACACTTAACACACAGAGAAATTTCTTTAATAACAAATAAACCTCTTGGGACAGTTACCTGGACATACCAACAAGCAATAAAAAAGATGCAAAAGCATCTTAAAGGAATGATGTAGATGAAATTAAAAGAATTTAATAAGATATTAAATAATTCAGCTAAATTTAATATATCTAATAGAAGTGAAGAAATTTCATTAGATAATTATGTTTTTCAACATAATTACAAAAGAAAAAATACTCTTAAAACATTTGCATTAACTCTTTCAAGTATAATTTTAGTATTAATGTTCTCATTCTATTTATATTATAATTCAACTCCATATGTTGTCCTTACAATAGATATAAATCCAAGTATAGAAGTAAAATTAAATCGTTTTAATAGGGTTATTGAAGTTTCTAGTTTAAATGATGATGCCTTAAATTTTATAAGTGATATAGATGCAAAAAGAATGCCTCTAAATGATTTTTTAGATTTAATCTATGAAAAAGGTTTAGAAGAAAACTATTTTACTGATACAAAAGCTAATGCTTTAATTGGTATTTATGGCTCAACTTTTAGTTCTGAAAATAAAGTATTATCTCTTATAAATGAATCTAGTAAGATAAACAGTTTATCTATTCTCTATCACAGTGAAAATCAGGAATCTATGTTTAACATAGATTCTGGTGAAAATGATGAATCTGTTCTAAGCTCAATCATTGATTATTACAATAATAAATCTAGTGAAATTGTTTCAAGTGAATATGGTGGAGATTACGTTTTAGAAGTTCCTAATACTAGAGATTCTATTGAATTTTCAACTTTGCCTGTGACAGAAGAAGAATTTATCGATTTAGCTAATGATTTAGATATTTCAATTACGAAATTAAATATCGTTCGTTTTATATTTGAAAATTCAACTGATTATACAACTATTTCTGATTTTATTGAACTCGCGAACAGCGATATATCTGATCTTATTGAATTATATAGCACCTTAGAATAAAGTGTATTTATAAACATTAACTCCTCTTATAGCTAGGCTCAAATAGCCTAGCTATTTTATATATATAATAATACGCAAAAGGTAAAAGCAAGGCAAAGACTATTACATGATATCCTGAAGGAATACTATTGATTATAGGAATAGGTCCACCAAGAAATGGATTTTCCATTAAATACAAGTTATTATCTCCCTTATCAATGACAAAATTACCAAATGTAGCCCATAATCCTAAGATAGAAACACCAATAAATATGTCTTTCCATTTCTTAGGATTTAATTTATAATCCCCTCTATTAATTAAGAATAAAGGTATAAATAATAAAAAGAAATGAATTGTAATACTTCTAATCTTAGGTAAAGTTAAGATGTATGCATCTCCATAAAGAACAGTTACAGGATACATCATAACTGCTAATCCACCCAAAATAGATGATGCAAATACAAATTCTTTTAATTTTTTTATATCAAACCAAATAACTAAAGGTAACAGTATATTAGTAACCCCACACATCTGAAAGGAAAAGAAAGTATCGACATCTAAAAATGGATGTGGATAGCTTGACAGTGCTGGAAATATATTATAATATTCATAGATAAATAAAGCATCTCCCAAGTATTTTAAAACAAGCATAATAATTAAAAAGATAGTAATTACTTTATCTTGTGTTTTCTTAGTTTGACGCTTTAATATGTTCCATAATATAATAAATAAAACTATATTAAACAATAAATATATAAAATGTGGTATATGAAAAAAATATTCTACAGGTTGATTATCCATACCAGCAGTACTAAAAAAATTTGAAAGCAACATGTTTTTCCTCCGCATCTCTTTTATTATACAATATTATCAATAGTTTATCGCAATAAAATTAAAATAATTATATGTTCTAGATGAAACCGCTTGCATTTATAAAATTTTATAGTAAAATAGAAATACATTCAAAAAAAACAGAAGGTGATTTAATTGAAAATAGTTGTAGGAAAAGATATTTATTATTTTGATTCATATGTTCGTTTAGAAGATCTTTCAAAAAATTATGAAGGAGTTTTTTACGCTGCCCTTGTGAATAATCGTTTGAGAGAATTAACATATAGAGTTTCTTATGACGCAGAAGTAGAGTTTTTAGATTACTCTTTCTATGATTCCACAAGAATTTACGCCACAAGCATGCGTTATCTTGTCTCAATGGCATTTAGAAGAGTTTATCCTAATATACAGATTAAGTTTTCTAATAGTATATCTATGGGAATTTATGGCCGTGGCATTAAAAACGATATAACTAAAGAAATGCTAGATAATGTAGTCAAAGAAATGGAAAGAATAATCGAAAAAGATTATCCTATAACAAGAAGACAGTTATCGATAAAAGAAGCTATTTCTTATTATCAAAAAATGGGATTTGATGACAAAGTAAACACTTTAAAATATAGAACTGAAAGAGTAAATGTCTATGAATGTTATGGTTATAGAAACTACATGTATGGATACATGGTTCCTTCTACTAGATATTTAAAAGAATATGAAATCCATTATTTAGAGAATGGTTTTTTAATTCAATATCCAAGAAGAGAAGAAAAAGGTGAAATTCCTGAGTTTGTAGATTCTCCTAAATTCTTTGAAGTATTACAAGAAGCTGAAAATTTTGCGACTAAACTAAACGCTGATATGATTTATAAGATTAATAGAATAGTTGAATCAGGAAAACAAGAAGAATTTGTCTACCTTTGTGAAGAACACCACAACCATCAATTACAAAAACTAGCTAAAGATATTATTTCAAGAGAAACCGTACGGTTAATAGCCATTGCAGGACCTAGTAGTTCTGGAAAAACTACCTTTGCTAAGCGTTTAAATATTACTTTAAATGACTTAGGCGTAGAAACTATTAGAATATCGATAGATAATTATTATTTACACCCTGATAAAGCACCACTAGATGAATTTGGTAAACCAGACCTAGAACATATTGAATCTTTAGACATAGATTTATTTAATAAAAATATATCTGATTTAATAGCTGGTAAAGAAGTAAGACTGCCTATATTTAACTTCACCACAAAAGAACGCACTTGGCAAGAGCCTATTAAAATAGCGAAAAATACACCAATTATAATAGAAGGTATTCACGCATTAAATAATCAATTAACTAAAATGATTTCTAAAGGTCAAAAATATAAGATATACATTTCTCCATTTGCGCAAATTAATATCGACAATAATACACCAATTAATCTTACTGACCTACGTCTTTTAAGAAGAATAGTTAGAGACCTTCAATTTAGAAATACTTCAGCTGAAAAAACCTTATCTATGTGGCCAAGTGTAAGAAGAGGAGAATATAAGTGGATTTATCCACATATTGAAAACGCTGATTTTATCTTTAATTCCGAACTTACCTATGAATTTTCAGTTCTTAAACATTATGCGAAAAACGCTTTGCAGAAAATTAATACTGATTCAGAATACTTTGTTCAAGCTAATAGGCTTTTAAAGTTTATCAAATATTTTGATGAAATTGATTCTGATTATGTACCGCATAATTCTTTATTAAGAGAATTTATCGGTGGTAGTATTTTTGAACAATAATATAGAGAAGATGTAAGTAAAACAATAAAGCATTACTTACATCTTTTTTTTATGGAAAACGGCTTATTGTAAAGCAATTAAATATTTGATATAATAGATTCGGTGATAATATGGCGAAAAAGAAATATATACCATTTGGACTTAATATTGAAGAAGTAAACGATTTATTTGCAAGTGGAAAATATAATTTAAAACATGAGAGTAATATAAAAACAAATTGGCAGATTATAAGTGGTAATTTGTTTACTTTTTTTAATTTAATACTTGCATTTCTAGCTACTCTTTTGTTAAGCATTAGAAGTTATAAAAATTTATGGTTCGTAGTTATAGCAGTTTTAAATACGTCAATTGCCATTGTTCAAGAATTTAGAGCTAGATCTATCATTAATAAACTATCATTAATTTCTGAAGACAGTGTAATGGTTGTAAGGCAAGGCTTATTTATAAAAATACCAATTGAAAAAATAGTTTTAGGAGATTTGATAAGTTATTCTGCTGGTAAACAAATTGTTACTGATGGAGTAATTGAATACGGTGAATTGACTGTTAATGAAGCCAATATTACTGGTGAATCAAAATCTGTTTCTAAAAAAGAAGGAGATTCACTTTTTTCAGGAAGTTTTGTAATTACAGGTAATGCCTTTGTAAAAGTTACAGCTGTTGGAAAAGATAATTATATTGATTCATTACAGAGACAAGCT
>JAOZSU010000075.1:0-6212 GCA_029939475.1 Mycoplasmatota bacterium
AATAAGAGAGATATCTTTATTAAGCTCCTTAATATACAAACTTGCATCATCAGTCTAATTATTACCATTTTTTAATGCTAAAGAATGTGCCTTTTTTATTAAACTAGTTCTGAATGCTTGAGGCGTTTGAATTAGACCAATATTATCTCGATTTAGATATTTAATAATCTTACCCTTATTATATTCTATCACAGAATCTTTTGTTGGAGTAAATAAAACGCAAGCATCATTATTGATAGTTTCTTGTTTTAAATAATCAATATTTAATATTTGTAAATTTGGCCTAGCACTATCATGAATCATTACAAACTCTTCAGTTACTAAACTTAACCCATTAAAAACTGACCTTTGTCTTGAACTTCCGCCAAATACATATTTAATTTTAGAACTAGAAAACAAAGAACGAACACGTTGAAGATCGTTTTTTGAAACTACAATAATGATTTCTTTAAAATCATTATCTTTTAAAAAATAATCAACACTATATTCAATTAAATATTTACCTTTTATCGGATAGAATATCTTATTATATCCTAACCCTGCTCTGCTTGCATTGCCCGCAGCTACAATAACGACTGAAAACATATTATTCTCCAAAAATTGAATAGTTTTTCTTATCATTGCGGATTGCTTCTTCTAATGATTTTTGGCCTAAGTTGATAAAATCATTTGCTTCATAATCTGACCAAGGATCATATTTAATAATGCCTACATTTGGATAAACAACTTGTTGAATACCACCGATATTTAACATTAAATTAATTAAATCTCCGCCACTTAATAAAGCTCTTTTTAAAACATTATATTTTTGTTCATCTCTAATAATTAAAGCAAATTCTATTCCAGTAATACGAAATATAGAATTATATTCCTTCGCAAAATTGTATCGCATTTTTTTAATATATTCCGCAATCATTAAATTTCCTACATCTCTACCAAACCTTTTATTAATATCTGGTATATTAGTTAGGTGCATTAAAACCATATAAAATGAATCTTTTTCTTTTCTCGCATGTGTTAATATTTGTATTAGTTGGTTTTCATTTGGTAAAGTATCTAATTCTTGAATTGTTGTTTCTGGAAAAACTTTCATATCAATTCCTTTAATAACAGAAATTAAATATGGTTTTTTATTGTGTATAAATAATTTCCCTTTTTCCACAACCCAAGTATAAACTTGATTTTTTAATATGCGGTATTTTATTTCGTAACTAGATTTTTTCTTATTAACACTTTTAATTACTTGCATATATTCAGGTTGATCATCTTTGTGAACACATGCAAGAAATTCATCAATTGATAGTTCGTTTCCTTTAGCCCCTATTATATTAGCGGTTTGTTCCGTAATAAATAATCCTTCTAAATCAGGGTTATAAAAAATAAGCCCTTCATGTAATAAACCTATTGTATTAATAAAACGAAGTCTTAGTAAATCAGAAACATCTTTTATATTTTCGAGTTCCTTTTCTAATTCAAAAAAATCATAATCAGTTAAGTTTTGTGTTATTTTAATTTTATTTTTAAATGTTATGGAAATAGTTATAAGCACTAAAAATACAAGGTATGTATAATATTCTAATGCTTTATCTATAGTGATAAATGATATAATATCTGGTATAAATATGATTATTCCATAAAGCGCAAACACAAGAATAACTAGAATTAATTTCCAAATTCTAGTCTTTTTATAAATCAATGAACTTAATATAAACAATAATACAATTGTAATTAATGTTATGTAAATAAATAAATCATTCATACATTCTTGTCCTCAATCATTTGATATTTGTTTTTACATATATAATTGGATAATAATACATTAAAAATACACCCAAGAAATAGAAATTATATAATACTGATACATAACTTTCTCCGGTTATATAAGTTCCTACCAATATAGCCAAAAAGATAAATCCCCATACAAATGTTAATCCATTACAAATTACTTTAAAAAGCACTGAATTACGGTAATCTATATTATGATCATATTTTGTATAATGATATATAACTGGTTTATTAATAAATACAGATATTAATAATGTAATGGACATAATGGCTAATAACGGGTCGTCTATATGTAGATGATTAAAATTAGCTGAAAAAATAGAAGCTATGGTGCCACCTAAAAAAATTAAATTAATAAAAATGTCAAACCAATGTATTTTATCATATGAGCGATATTTAAAATAAAAAGTTAGTAATAAAAGTATAAATGCTGTTGGGTATATATATATTCCATCGATGTAATTTATTAATAAAGAAGCTATAGAATAAATACCAAAATATACAAATGCTATTTTAGCTCCTAAATTTTTATATTTTGATTTGATATAATCTAAAGGATTATATTCTTGATAATCATCCAAATTAAAAGCATTTACTGCTTTAAATAATAGGTCTTTATCACCACGATATTTTAATGAGCCTTCATCTAAGACCTCATTAAATGTAATCTTTTTTAACAATAACTTCGAAAGTTTATTGTTATTTGTATATATAGATAAATCTGCATGGGAATATTTACCATGATGAATAACAATGTTTTTTCCTTTTGTTCGGATAAAATAAATATTTTTACCTATATGAAAATTTATATAAACTTCCTGATTTCCATAAACATTAGGATTAAAATTATGTCTAATCATCATCATTATTTCTTCATTTGATAAAGAACTTTGAGCTTCATCTTCGGCTCCAAAATATAATTTATCTTCAATTTTATCAGCTATTATAATGGCTTGATTAAACACGCCTAACATACCAGCTTCTGGTCTCATATATTTTGAACCTAAATAAAGGTTTTCAAATACTTGAATATGTTCTAATGATTCAATCTCTATCATTTCATTAATTGATAGATTTTTACGGATTTTAGAATCACTTAACATCGTAATATATCTTTTAGGTTTCCCTTTTTTAATTCCAACAATTGATTTTTTTAATTTAGGAAATACTTCATATATCCGATTTAATATATCATCTTGTTTATAATTTGATGATTCTTCATAAGTATAATCTATACATAATAGCCCTTGTTTTCTTTTTTTATTTGTATGTTCAAACAAAGAATAATTAAATAATTTAATTATTTTAACTTTATCAGAATCTTTATTTTTAAAGTAATAAATTAACTGATTAATTTCAAAATTAGCAGGATGATTATTTAAAGCTAAATATATTGTGTTTATTTTTTGTTTCATATTATAGTTAGGATAATATGAATGAATAATATTAATATCATCTTGTTTATCTTTAAAATATTTACTATAAAATTCTTCAGGTTCTTTTTCTACAAAAAAGTAATTAGCTTCATATTTTTTATTATCTTTATCCACAAAAGCAATTATTATATCGCGATTATCAGTTATAATGTTTTTTATTCTTGTTTTTACAATTATTTTTGGATTTATTAATTTTAATTTTTTTATAATAATATTTCTCAAAGATTGTTCTGAATTTTTAATATAATAAAACCCACTCATTAATCCGATAAAATAATTGCTGAAGAAATTATATGAATTGATTTCTTTTGGGTCTAATCCGCTAATATAGCTATTTAAAAGAAATTCTTGTATTAATTCTTCCGAAGAAAAATACTTCATAAGTAAATCGTATAAACTGAATTGTCCCCATTCAATCATTAACGATGTTAAAGTATAATCAGTATTCTTTAACATGTTTACATATTGCAACATATAGTTATTATATAACCGCTCTAAATCAAGAAAAAATTTACGAATTTTATATCTCAATTTAGGATAATGCCTAATTAAATAAACTTGAAATTGATTAAAAGAGTTTGTTCTTTTTAAAATTGTATTATCTTTATTTATAACCATTTCTTCATAGATTTTTTCAATTTTTATTTCATCCAATAAGCCTAAATCATCAAAATATTCATATAATAACCCATGACTATCTAACCCTGTTATTATACCCTTTGCATTATATTCGAAATGATGTTTTTTATTTTCTGGATCAACAATATCCATAGTTTCAAAATCATCTTCAAATTTAGAGGAATCTTGAATTACTAAAACATTTCGCATTTTACGTGCTAAAAATAAAGCTATTGTAAGTCCATAAATATCATTACCATAAACTATGCAATCATATTTCATCAAAATTACCTCCTTTATCTAAACAAAATTATAACATAAGACAAATATAAATTCCATTATTGAAAAAGAAAAGCGCATAAAGCGCTTAATTGATTTTTAAGAATTTTTCAAAATATAAACTTAATGTTTCTTTGGAAATATTATATTCCATTTGTCTATTAATAGTAATACTTACATTTCCAGTTTCTTCAGATACAACAATTGTTAAAGCATCACTTTGTTCGCTTATACCTATTGCCGCTCTATGCCTAGTTCCATATGTCATTGGAAGATCTGTTCTTTCTGTAGACGGATAATAAGTTTTTGCGCATAAAATTTTATTTCCTCTAATAATAACAGCTCCATCATGTAGTGGCGTAGAAGGTATAAAAATTGATGTTAATAGCTCTTTTGATACATCTGCATTAATCATTAAAGCCTTGTTAATAAATGGCGTTAGATTTACATTTCGTTCAATTGTGATTAAAGCTCCTATTTTTCTTTTTGAAAGAAAATCAACTGAGCTTAACAATTGTTCAGATAATTCATTATTTATCTTAATTGCATTTTTAGAAAATTTATTTAACCCAAATTTATTTAAAATATTTAAAATTTCTGATATATACACTACAACAACCATAAAAGGGATTGGGAAAAACACAATCAATCTTACATATATAGATAATGTTCCTGAATAATCAATTAAATAAACTAAAGTCGTTATTGATAATAACAATAACAAAATTTTAAATAATTGGATTTTTCTATAAGATATTTTAATTTTAAGAGTTAATAAAAATATTGTATATAAATATGTTGTAATTAATACAACAATAAAAGCATCCATTTCACCACTTCCTTTATGTTTTATAATATATTATTAATTTTTTTATTCGCTGGTTTTTTTAAACACCCAATCTAATGCAAAATAAGCTATTGGAATCAATAAAGCTGAAGCTAATATTGATGGGATTATCACCATATATTGATAAGGATAAACATCAACCTTTAAGATGCTAAGAAATGTTTCATCAAACACCCATGCTAAACTCGCGCTTATAAGCCACCTTATTCCGAACACCATAAAAACAATTGAAAATTGTGCAGTTGATGTCTTTTTAGGTTTAAAAGTAAAAATAACATTAGCGAAATATGAAAATATCGAAGCTGTTATAAAAGCAGCCGATTTTGCCCAAAATGGACCAGTACTTAATAATGTGTACATCAAATAATACACTGCTGTATCAATAATGGTATTTGCGACTCCAACAAGCCCAAATGAAAGAAATTTAACAGTTAAAAAATGTTTTTTAATAAAATTGAAAAGTTTAGTCAATATTTAAATCCCCCGATGTTTCATCAATTAAATAGATAGGTCTATTTAAAACTTGTTTTCTATTTTGATAAATCAAATATATAGTTATATAACTAATAATACTAAACAATAAAAATATAAATGATATTTGAAGGCTGATAATAAATTCAGCTAAACTAAATATATTTATATTGTATAATATAAAGTCACTTACGCCCAGTAAAATTGATAAAAATATAAAAATTATTGGTAATACTAACAAAATAGTTGAAAATTGATTCATTCCATTAAAAGCGTATTTCATCAATGAGCGAAAATTCCAAGTTCCTTTTCCATGTTTTCTAGGAATAAATTCATATTCTATACATTTTCTTGAATACCCAACCCAAGAAAACATCCCTTTTACAAAACGATAATTATCCTTGAATTTCAAATACGCAGAAACAACTTGCTTATCTAGCAATTGATAATCTTTAGTTCCGTTTTCCAAAGGCATTTCTGTATAAGCATTGTATATCTTATAAAACCAATTGGCTAAAAAAGCTCTTAGTTTAGGTTCATTTTTTCTTGATTTACCTTTTGTAAAAACAATCTTATAGCCCTCTTCATAATATTGAATCATCTCTTTAATTAAACTAGGTGGTTGTTGCAAATCACAATCAATCATAATAACAAAATCTAAATCTCTTGAGTTATTTAACCCAGCATGTAATGCAGATTCCTTTCCAAAATTTCTAGATAAAGAAATATATTTAACTCTCTTATCTTTTTTAGAAAGTTTTTTAATTTCTTCTAAA
>JAOZSU010000076.1:0-6166 GCA_029939475.1 Mycoplasmatota bacterium
TCTGAGTAAAATTAAAACTTTAGGAGAACTAATATCAACTATAGAAAATTACATAAAGAATAAGATTAACTTTAGGAGGTTATTCTCCCGTACAATATAGACTTAATTATATTCAAAGTGTATAATAGGTACAAAGATTTAATGGTACAAAAGTACAAGAAAATGGTATCATTTCAAAGTTATATATAAAATAAAGATAAAAAATAATGAGGAGGAAACAAAATGAATTATTTATGGGGAAGTTTAATGGCTTTGATTGGTTTGTTTTTGTTAGTAAGTGCACTTAAGAAAAGTGAGTTTATCATTTATAAACTTTTTGTAGCAAGATCAAAACCATTATGGGGAGATAATGTTCATTCATTCTTTGTAGTAGTAGGTGTTATTTTAATAGGCTTGAGTTCGTTATTCTTTTTTGGAATTTGGGGATCAGAGCTCTAAATTAAAAAAACACTATCTTCGCATGTTTTCTTTGATGAAATTGATGTATTAACTGCAAAATAAGAACACATAGATTCGATATCCTAGAAGCAGAATAACTTGTTATTACACAAAAAAATCATCATTTCAAATAGAAAAACCATCAATTTCGATGGTCTTTTCTGTAGTCTAATTAAGCTCAGATTAAATAATTTCTTCTTATCATGATACTTAATACTTCCTATTATAACTATAACAAAAAAGTAGACTGTGTTAATCTTTTAAACGTGTCTACTTTTAAATTTGTATTATTAGATTTTATATTAGTTTTTTTAGTGAGTAAAACTTAGTTATATGGGCGTTTATATTTAAAATATTTTCACATAACCAATTGAACAAAAAATAAAATCATGATAGCATTTTATATGTTATTAATGGTATGGATTCCTATAATAATCCAAATATAATATTAGAGGTAAGATTTATGCAAGAGAAATGGTACAAAGAAGGCGTAGTTTATCAAATATATCCTAGAAGTTTTAAAGATTCTAACAGTGATGGAATAGGTGATGTTTCTGGGATTATAGAAAAGATACCTTATCTAAAAGAAATAGGTATTGATATTCTTTGGGTTTCTCCTATATATAAATCGCCAATGGTTGATAATGGATATGATATCTCTGATTATTATGATATTAATCCTGAATTTGGAACCTTAGAAGATGTAAAAAAATTAATAAAAGAACTTCATAAAGCTGATATTAAATTAGTAATGGATTTAGTAATAAACCACACATCAAGTGAACATGAGTGGTTTAAAAGATCTATTAAAAAAGATGGTAAATATAAAGATTATTATCATTGGGAAGATAAACCAATAAATTGGACAGGTTTTTTTGGCCAAAAAGCTTGGACTTATAACGAAGATAGGAAACAATATTATTTGCATTTATTCGCTAAAGAACAACCAGATTTAAATTATGAAAATAAATATGTTAGAGAAGATGTAAAAAAAATAATGAGGTTTTGGTTAGATTTAGGAGTTGATGGATTTAGATGTGATGTTATTAATTTAATAGCTAAAAACAATAAATATCCTAAAGGTAAGTTTTCGCCAATACTTGTAGGGAAGGAATACTATCTAAATCAACCTAAACTACATGATTACTTGAAGGAATTTAATGAAGATGTATTTTCTAAATATGATATGTTTACAGTAGGAGAAACAGTATTTATTGATACTGAAACTGCCAAACTATTAACTAATCCAAAAAGAAAAGAACTCAATATGATTTTTCAATTTGATCATATGACTAGTGATTGTCACTATGTTAAATGGTTTATGAAAAAGTTTAAACCTTTTAATTTAAAAAAGCCATTAAGTAAATGGCAAAATGAATTAAATGGCGTTGGTTGGAATACCCTGTATTTAGAAAATCATGATCAACCAAGAAGTATTAATAGATTTGGTTCTTTAAAATATTGGTATGAATCCGCCACTATGTTAGCTACTATGTTGTATTTTCAACAGGGAACTCCTTTTATATACCAAGGGCAAGAAATAGGAATGACAAATGCTAGTTTCACTAATTTAGATGATTATAAAGATTTAGAAACTCATAATATATATAAACTAGGTAGAAAATTCTTGTTTTCACATAAGAGAATGATGAAAAAAATAATGAATATGTCACGAGATAATGGGAGAACTCCAATGCAGTGGGATAATACCACAAATGGCGGATTTAGTGAAGGAGAACCTTGGATAAAATTGAATCCAAATTATATAGATATAAATGTTAAAAAACAAATTAATGACGAATCAAGTGTTTTAAGTTATTATAAAAAAATAATTAAATTAAGAAAAGAATATAGGACAATTATTTATGGAAATTATATTGATATTGATTTTATGAACAAAAAAATTTATTCATATAAAAGATATGACGATAATTATGAATTAATAATTATATGTAATTTTGTAGATAAAAGTTATAAATTTGATATAACAAAATATAAGGAATATAAACTTTTATTAACAAATTATAAAGATAACTATGATGATTTTTTAAAACCTTATGAGGCAAGAGTGTATATAAAGAAATATAAATAATTTTAATTTGTTTTATTAAAATCTTTAGTACAATGTTATAATATGCTTATTCAAAAAGAGTTGTAAATGTCTTCTGAATATTTTCTATAATCATAGAGTAATTTATCGATTAAATTACATATGTATATGTAAAAACCCTTTATAAATATGATATATTAGTATATATAATATTGATTATTAACTGTTATACCTATAATTATGTTTAGGAAAGAAGGTTAAATATGCTTATATTTTTGCACAAAAAAAGGATAGAAATTATTACATTTTCAATTCTTTTAACAGTATTAATTCTAGCTTTTACATTAGAGCCTGTAAATCAAATGTTAGCTGGGTACAAAAATATATTAATAAGTCCTTCCGTATTATTAACAGATTACTTATTGGTTGGTGGATTGGCAGCTACTTTATTTAATGTATTTGTGACTATTTTTGTTAACTTAGTATTATTAAAATTTCTTAAAGTAAAAATTACAGGTTCAGTTTTTGCTTGTTTATTAACAATTGCTGGATTTTCTTTTTTTGGGAAAAACTTTTTTAACGCTTTACCTATGTATTTAGGGGTATATTTTTATACATTAGCCACAAAAACACATTATAAAGATCATATTCCAGTAATATTATTATCTTCAGGTATTTCACCTGTAGTAAGTTTTTTAATATTTGGTTTAGGGTTGCCTTTAGGTTGGGGAATTGTTATAGGAATTAGTGTTGGAATTCTAATTGGGTTTATTTTACCAGGATTTAATGTTTATACATTAAAATTTCATCAAGGATATAATTTATATAATACTGGGTTTTCTATGGGTGTAATTTCTATGTTTATAACTGGTATTTTAGGTTCATTTAATTTAATAATTCCTAGAGGGACTGAAGTCGATAATTCTTATCATTCACAGTTATTAATAGCAATTTTGATACTTTCTTCAATTTTTATAATTTTAGCTTTTATTGATAACCCTAAAGTTCTAAAAAAGTACCATATGATTTTAAAAGAATCTGGAAAATTAGTTACTGACTTTGTTGAAATTGGCGGAAAAGATGCCACGATATTAAATATTGGTATTATGGGATTATTATGTATAGTTTTGATAAAAGTTATCAATATTCAAATTAGTGGACCTGTTATGGGAGCGGTATTAACAGTATTAGGATTTTCGGCTTTAGGTAAACATCCATTTAATTCAATTCCCGTTATGCTAGGAGCCATTATCGCAATTGAGATAACTCCTTATGAATGGACTATTGGCACAACATTATCTGTATTATTTGTTACTGGATTAGCTCCAATTGCTGGAAAGTTTGGTATAATAGCTGGTATAATAGCTGGATTTATTCACTTACTTGTGACTCCTCTTGCTTTAGACTTTCAAGGTGGTTTTGATTTATATAATAATGGATTTGCTGCTGGATTTGTAGCTGCTGTATTAGTGCCTGTTTTTAACACTTTGAAAAAATCTAAAAATCATATTAGATTAAAAGAATAAAAAATTATTTAATTATAAATTATGATACGATATCTTTTAAATAGACACAAAAAAAGAATTATGTTATATATAAATAAAAGACAAACATGTTTAAGAATTCACATATATAATATAATTTTAAGATTTATTAATGTTAATAAAAATGAATTCATTTAAAAATCTGTTTTTTGTAATTAAAAAGGCACTCCTGAGTGGAGTGCCTTTTATCTTAATCAAATATTTTGAATTTTATTAATTAACTTTCAAAGCTTCTAGTGCAGCTTGTTGTGCATCTAACATTGCATACAATTCAGTTTGAGTTGTAATTGTTCCGTCTAAAATTGCAGCGAATACAGCATCTGAGCATCCTTTAACTGCTCCCCATTCAGTGTATTCAGGAATCATTTGTAATCCCTCAACATTAGCAGAAGAAATAGTTGCAATACCCATTTTGATTATTTCATCTTTTGGAGTATTTCCTAAAGCAGAAGTTGCTTCTGCTAATGGAGGTACTGAACCTAAAGCAGCATGAACAATTTGTTCTGGTGCAGTCATCCATTTAATGAATTCTCTTGCTAAATCTTCATTATCAGAACCTTTAATGATTCCAATACCGTGTCCTCCAATAATTGTTCCAGCTTTTCCACTTTCACCTTTAGGGCCTGGGAATACTTTAAATTGTGCGGGAGCGTTAGTATAAACAGTTGATACTTGATTCATATGAGTGAAAGCAAGTTGGATTGATCCATTTTGTAATAGTCCAGATAAATCAGCTATATTAGCAGATTCAGGGTGAATTCCTCCCTTTAAGTACATTTCTAAAATATCAGACCATGCTCTTTTATTTGCATCGGTATTTAATCCTGGGAATGTTCCTTCTATAGTATCAGTATGAGATAATGCCATTCCGCCTATTTGATAAATAATCATTTTTGCAGCTTGACCTAAAATAGCTGTTTTTACATGATCACCATCAACCCAATTAACAAAATCAGTCCAAGTATAATTTCCGGCTAATACATCTTCTTCAGTTAATCCACTTGGTAAGTAGTTAAACGCATCTACATTTGCAATACTTAGGTATAAGTCAGTATTGATAGGGAAGAAGTATCTTGAATCACCACGATTTGTAGAACTATTAAACGCATCAGAAAATGTTCTATCGCTCATTTCGGTTTCGAGGTTTGATAAATCCAAGACATAATCATTACCATCAATATAGTTAACCATATCAGAATAATGTGCAATTAATAAGTCGGTAACAATATTATCTGATTCTTGTTCTGTTTTAATCTTATCAAATAAGGCACCAGTTTCTGAATATACGTTTAATTGAATAGTACAGTTATGAGCTTCTTCGAAGGCATCAAAAATATAATCTTGATATTCTTCTTTTTCATATACTTCTCTTACAAAAGAAGAAGATATTACTAATGTTCTATGCTCTTGTTGTGTTGTAGTATCAGCACTTGCTGTTGTAGCTTCATTACAACCACTAAAACTTAATGCAATAAGTGCAATTACTGCAAATAATAATAATTTTTTCATTTTTCTCTCCTTTATTTATTTCTTAATATCATAATTATAGCAAATACTTCTTTTAATTTAAACGTCACACGCCACAAATATCAAGCGCATACATTTAATAATATTGTTACATATAACAAATTATATTAAATTCTTTTATGATTTGTTAACTAGCTCTGAAATAATGATAGTTAATGATTCATAAGACAAATATTTTTTTGCTATATCAAAATTTTTATTAACTACTTTATAATACATATTTTTGTTGGATAAAATTTCAAATATTTTTTCAGCAGCAATTATTTTAGCGTCATTATTTAATTTCAGTAATTTGGTATTTTCATCATAAATCAATTTATCATCAAATGTAATTAAGTCAAATCCATATTTCTTTATATCGCTTTTGAATACAGGATATTCATAAACTAACATTGGTTTTTTGGCAAATAAACCTTCTAATAATTGATTACCCCAGCCTTCAATTATACTTGTATAAGTAATAAAATCAGATATTGTATATGCATCCCAAAGGCTATATATCTTCACATTATTGATATTTTTTCTATTATGATCAATGATATTGTTAATATAATGTATAACAATATCACTTCTATTTAATAAAGCATCTAAATTATGGAAATTGTAT
>JAOZSU010000077.1:0-3527 GCA_029939475.1 Mycoplasmatota bacterium
GTTTAAGAAGGTTTAAATCGCCCTTCATTTTGCCAAGTGAAATTGTTCCTTTTTCTCCATCATGCGTGTTATATGTAGAAGAAATGACAGTACAATCACTCATAGAAGTAATTTTATTTTCGCTACCTATTTTAACAGAAATGCCTTCTGCATCTTGTTCAACAATCTTAAATATTTCATTATTTTCGATGGTTGATATAAATTCTCTTAGTTTTTCAATATCATTAAACTCTGGTTGATAAAGCATATTACTTGACCCCGTTAAATAATATCTTGATTGGGCAAATCTTGAGAATGCTTCAATAAACGAATCAACTATTGTTTCACGATATTTTAATAATTCTCTAATGTGACTATGTTGAATTTCATAGTGTAACTTTTCTGATACTTTTGATATAGGCGTATCAATTAACATTTCATTTAATAGATCAATGACTTTTGATAGCTCAGCTTGATCCATATCCCTTGATATATTTATTTGTTTTGATTCAACATGTCCAAAATTAGTGATAACCAAAATCAATGCTTGGTGCGTTGATAATGGAACTAATTGAATTTTTTTTACTTTAGAATGATATGCATTAGGTCCAAGTGCTATAGCTGTACAATTAGTTGCTTCTGACAATAAATTAATAGCTTCATGAATGATTTCATCTCTATCTACACCTTGATTAAATATTTGGTCAAATTCAAAGTATCCTTCAGTTTCTTCATCTAGATTTTTAATTATATTTTCAATATAATAGCGATATCCTTTTTCAGATGGGATTCTTCCAGATGAAGTATGAGTTTTTTCAATATAACCCAAATCTTCTAAAACACTCATTTCATTTCTTATTGTTGCCGAAGAAACATCAAGTATCTCAGCTAACATTTTAGAACCAATTGGCTCAGCGGATTTTACATATTCATCAACGATAAGTTTCAGTATAATAGTTTGTCGCTTAGTCAATTAAATCACCCCTTTAGCACTCCGTTATTATGATTGCTAAATGTATTATACTTAAAGTTGTTAGCAATGTCAAGAGTTGAGTGCTAATTTTTTTATTTTTTATTAAAAAAAGAGTTTTTGACTCTTTTAATTTATATATGAATTAGCATCTTTAATATTTATCCACTTACCATTTTTTCCGTGACCTGGATATATTTTTGTTTGATTACTTATTCTTCCTTTTAAATATTTCAATGATTTTTGCATATCCAAAGAACTTCCAGAAAATAAATCAGTTCTTCCAATACTATCATAAAAAATAGTATCTCCAGAAAATAACCAATTTCTATATTTTATACACATAGATCCCTTTGTATGACCCGGTGTTAAAATAAATACAAAATTTTCATCAAGAAGACTTATTTTTTCTTCATCCTTTATTGATTTAACTGCTATATTTTTTGGAAAAATGAATTTCGACCCGAAGGCAAAGGCATAATTTTGATTATCATTTTTTAAAAAACTAACCTCTTGATTAGAAATAAATACATCAAAAAGATATTTTTTAGCTAATATTTGAATATCTCTTATATGATCAAAATGTCCATGAGTTAATATAATATATTTTAATTCTACGTTGGATTCATCTAAATATTCAATAATAGCATCTCCATTAAATCCTGGATCTATTAATATAGCTTCTTTTTCTTTTATTAACAGATAGGAATTGATATCAACTACATTTTGATTAAAAATTTTAAGTTTCATCATTTGACTAAATATGCGCATCCATAAATCCCAGCATCATTACCAAGTGTAGCTAATTGAATATTAGCTTTCTTTATAAATGGGCTTGAAAATGATGGATAGAATTTATTTATCATATCTATCAAATATCCGCCAGCATTGGATACGCCTCCTCCAATTATAATTATTTCAGGGTCTATTGTTAGAGATACATTAGCAATAGCTAAGGCAAGATATTTCATTGATTCTTCTATTATCTTACGAGAAATATAATCTCCTTCTTTAGCATAATCAAATACTTTTTTCGCACTAAAGTTTTCAAAATGTCTTAAAGGACTTCTAGCCTTAAAATGAATTAAATACTCTTTAGCTAACCTTACTATTCCAGTCGCAGATGAAACTGTTTCTAAACATCCAGTTTTTCCACATGCACAGCGATAATTATGTTTAAAATCAACTACAATATGCCCAAGTTCAGCTCCAGCTCCATTAACTCCTTCTAATGGCTTTCCATCAATTATAATTCCTCCACCGATACCAGTTCCTAAAGTATACATTACAACATTTTTATATCCTTTAGCACTTCCTTTATACATTTCTCCAGCAGCCGCAACATTAGCATCATTTCCTATTTTAATAATTATATCTTCTCTTTGTAATAAAGATTTCATTTCTTCTTTTATATTTTTTGTTCCCCAGTTTAAATTAACACAGTGAATAATCAGGTCATCTTTAACAGGACCTGGAACTCCTATACCTATTCCAAAAATTTCTGAAATTTCAACTTGCGATTTCAGAGATTTAACAATATCAGTTATTATATATTCGCCTTGATCTTTGTGGTTTGTCCTAATATTCCATTTTTCAATTAAATCACCTTCAAGACTGAACCTGCCAAATTTAATACTAGTTCCACCAACATCAACGCCTATAAGATATTTTTTCATATTTTCCCCCATACATATACAATTAAATAAACAGAAAAAAAGCATCCGAAACTGGATGCAGAAATATTTATTTTATTTCTTTTCCTTATGTACTGTGACTCTTTTACAAACAGGACAATATTTTTTTACTTCCATACGATCTGGATGTGTTTTTTTATTTTTGCTGTAGCGATAGTTTTCTGATTTACATACAGTACATCTTAATGTAAATTGCGTTCTCATAAACGGCCCTCCATTCAGTTACTTATATATTCTATAATTTATTATATAAAAAATCAAGTATTATTTTTCTAAATATATTATCTTTTCCAAAGATATAGCTTCCTCAATGTGAGGAAGCCATCTTATATTATTCTAACTTTTATAACTCCTGTTATCTTCTTAAGTTCTTTAATTGTTTTTTCTGAAACCTCTTGGTTAAAATCAAAAGCAAATACTAGATGATTTGCACGAGATTTACTAATAGAAGTCTCAATTGTTGTTTTCTTATGTTTTAATGTTCTATCTATAGATTCTTTAATGCCTTCAATATTCTTAGCTAATATAATTATTCTAAATTTATCTCCCTTATCTCCTAAGGTTATATTTGGATAATTAACTGAATTTTCAATATCTCCGCGTTCTACATAATTCATCAATTCTTTAGCAGCCATAATTGCACAGTTATCTTCAGATTCCTTTGTGGAAGCTCCAAGATGTGGAATTGGAATTACATTATCTAAATTAGCCACAAAATGATTTGGAAAATCTGTAACATATTTATATACTGTTCCTTTAGATAAAGCTTCTTCTAACGCTAAATCATCAACTAATAAATCACGACTAAAGTTTAATAAAATAACTCCAGGTTTAAGTTTATTAAATACTTCTTTATTAAAGAATTTTTTCGTAGAATCTAATAG
>JAOZSU010000077.1:3537-6134 GCA_029939475.1 Mycoplasmatota bacterium
CTAATAGAGGTAAATGTAAAGAAATAAAATCAGAATTTTGATAGATAAAATCTAAATCTTCCGTTAATTCAATTCCAGGTTTCAATTGATTCTTAGCTTTTTCTGATATATATGGATCATATCCAAAAACCTTAAGGCCTAAATCAACACATGCGTTTGCGACTCTGCCTCCAACAGCTCCAAGACCAATAACAGAAATTGTTTTCCCTAATATTTCTGTACCTGCAAACATCTTCTTTGCTTTTTCTATGCTCTTTAAAATATTTTTATCAGAACGGTTATTTTTAACCCAGTTTACTCCATTTATAATATCACGAGAAGCTAAAAGCATGCCAGCTATCACTAATTCTTTTACTGCGTTGCTATTGGCTCCAGGAGCGTTAAATACAACAACCCCAGCGTCAGCCATCTTTTCTAGAGGAATGTTATTAACACCAGCTCCAGCTCTAGCAACAGCTAATAAATCTTCGCTAATAGGAAATTCATGCATATCATAACTTCTAACAAGGATTAAGTTGCTCTTTTTTGCATCATCGATTAGTTGGTATTTTTTTGTAAATAAATTCAAACCTACGTTTGATATATTGTTTAAACAAGCTATTTTCATTATGAATTTTCACTTTCAAATTTTTGCATAAAGTCAACCAAGGCTTTTACACCTTCATAACTCATTGCATTATATATTGAAGCTCTCATACCACCAACAGAACGATGACCTTTAATATTTACTAACTTATGATTTTTAGCTTCTTCTATAAATTTGTTATTCAATTCAACTGAATTAGTATTAAAGGTAACATTCATTAAAGAACGATCTTCTTTTCTAACAGTTCCAAAAAACATTTTTGATTTATCTAAATAATCATAGATGAGATTTGCTTTTTTAAGGTTTTTTTGGTAAATAGCCTCTACTCCACCAGTTTTAAGTAAATGTTTAAATACTAATCCACAAATATAAATACCATATGTAGGAGGAGTATTATACATAGAGCCTTTATCTGCATGAATTTTGTATTTATACATAATAGGTGTGTGTTCAAGATATTGGTCTGTAATCAAATCTTCTCTTATAATAACAATAGTCGTTCCAGCTGGACCGATATTTTTTTGTGCTCCAGCAAATATTAATCCAAAATCTTCAACGTTTATTGGTTCAGATAAAATATTACTAGACATATCAGATACTAGTATCTTTCCGTGAGTATCAGGTAACTTAGTAAATCTTGTTCCGTATATTGTATTGTTTTGTACTATATGAACATAATCAGCATCTTCAGATATTTTAAGATTATCTAAATTTGGAATATATGAAAAATTATCATCTTCACTTGAAGCAATTATTCTTACTTCACCATAACGCTTCGCCTCAGCGATTGCTTTTTTAGACCAAGCTCCAGTGTTAATAAAATCAGCTACTTTATTTCTAAATAAATTCATAGGTATCATAGAAAATTGAGTTGTGGCACCGCCTTGTAAAAATAATACTTTATAATTATTCGGAATTTTTAATAATTTTCTTAAATCTGCCTCTGCTTCTTCAATAATTTGTTTAAAATCTTGTGAACGATGGCTCATTTCCATTACAGAAATTCCTGTATCCTTATAACAAAGCATTTCCGAAGCTGCTTGTTCAAGGACTTCTTCAGGTAAAACAGCTGGCCCTGCAGAAAAGTTATATACTCTTTTCATTAATTTCCTCCTATTTTTATAATATTTTCTTTCCTTCTAAATAATAACGTTTTTCAACCGCTTCTCCTAGAGAAAATGATTTTCTTGGTAAAACTCCGTTTTCTCTAATATAAGGTAATAAAAGTTCTCTTTGAAGCTGAGGCAATGAAATACCAATTGCTTTTTCAGTCTTTTTTACAATTGTCTTCATATTTTCTAATCCATGAATAAAATCAATTTTAGCTTCAAAATGTTCTTCTAAATACTTATCCAAATAGTCTTGAATTTGTTTAATGCATTCAAAAGAATTACTAGGAACATTGATAATTTCTTCTTCATCACCATAAAATATGGACAATGTTGATTCCCCTACCATATATTCTTTTAATCCATCGATTAAAGTTTTTGTTGCCCCAAAGATAATACGATGAATTGGTTCAAATGTCAATCCTTTATCGTATAAACTTATAAGTTCTACCAATGCATATCTAGCTGGATGAGTTTCTTGTTCTTTCTCGGTTAAATTTTTCTTTATATTTTCCCAACATGTTTTAGCCGCAGCTAAAGAATGATTCCCATCTCCAACAATTAAACTAACATCACTAGATAAAGCCTCAATTCTTTTTATAATAGATAAAGTATCAGTTATTTTATAACCTTTAATGTGCCCGCCATTCATATTTAAATTGAAATCATATAATTGTTCAAAGCTTTTGCGTTGTTTAAACAGATCGTTAATAATAGGATCAAGCGCATCATCTACCAAAACAAGTACATGCGGAAGTTCTATTGGAGCGTTTTCTCTTATTCTAACTCGTGGAGGTATTCTCTCAGCGATCGTTTTTTCTGTAGCTCTAATCTTTCCGAATTTGCCAACTTCATATTCGTATTCTTCCAAATCAATTGCTATAACGAGACCTAAACGCCTT
>JAOZSU010000078.1:0-761 GCA_029939475.1 Mycoplasmatota bacterium
ACTTTCTTCATTCCTTTAAAAGGAGTATCAATGATTGATAAAGAAGGTATGCCTTTTGAAGGTAAGGAAGAAGACGAAGCTTTATTTGACGCATTGCGCAAAAATATTGATAAAAACAAAGTAGAATTAATAGAATTGAATCAACATATCAATGATGATGAATTTGCTTTAGCTATGGCTAAAAAGCTAATTGAATTTATAGAGAAATAGGAGGAAATTAAAATGGCATTTACAAGAGAAGAAATTTTGAATCGTTTACATGAACAAATCAAACAAGGAAGAGCAATTGTTGGAGCTGGAGCTGGTACAGGTATATCTGCTAAATGTGCTCTAAATGGAAAAGTAGATATGATTATTATCTATAATTCGGGACGCTACCGTATGGCAGGGCGTGGTTCTTTAGCTGGTCTTTTACCTTATGGAGATGCTAATGCAATTGTGGTTGAAATGGCTAGAGAAGTATTACCAATCGCTACAGATACTCCTGTATTAGCTGGTGTATGTGGAACTGATCCGTTTAGAGAAATTAAATACTTTATTCGCGATTTAAAACATATGGGATTTAGTGGAGTTCAAAATTTTCCTACTGTTGGTTTAATTGATGGAACCTTTCGCCAAAACCTTGAAGAAACTGGTATGGGATATGATTTAGAAGTTGAAATGATACGCGAAGCTCATAACCAAGATATGTTTACAGCTCCATATGTATTTAGTGTAGAAGATGCAATTAAAATGACTAAGGCTGGAGCTGATGTTTTAGT
>JAOZSU010000078.1:771-1513 GCA_029939475.1 Mycoplasmatota bacterium
CTCATATGGGACTTACTACAAAGGGTTCAATTGGTGCTCATACTGCAAAAACATTAGATGACTGTGTTCCAATTGTTCAAGCTATTCATGATGCTGCTATAAAAGTTAATCCTAACATATTAGTTATAGTTCATGGTGGACCTGTAGCTGAACCTGAAGATGCAAAATATGTATTGGAACGTACAAATGGCATAGTTGGTTTCTTTGGAGCAAGTAGTATAGAAAGACTACCAACTGAAGTAGCTATTACAAATCAAGTAAAAACATTTAAAAAATTAAAAATATAAAAAAGGAGAATTTAAATGAAAGTTGACAAATTTTTAGTAGCTGTATCAATTAGCATTTTTCTATTAGCTGGTCTGTTCAATTTTGTATATGAAATATACGCAAGGTCAGGAGCTTCACTCAACCTAAATGGTCTTGTTGCTGCTGGATTTTTAGGATGGGCAACATTTTATGCAGGTGGAGCTGGAAAAGAAGGCTTAAAAAAAGGAATTCCTGCGAACTTAACTGGAATCTTTTGGGCTGTAGTTATTGTATTTTTATGGGATAAATTATTTAACTTTAATTTGTTTGGAGCTTTCCTAGCTGTAGCTATTGGAGCCGGAGCTATGTGTTTCCAAGCTAATCTTAAACCATTATCTTTTATTCCTGGTACTTTTATAGGATGTTCTACATTCTTTGCACTTGGAGCTACTATTGATGGCAATACATTATGGCCAGCTGCTATAGGATTATTAGA
>JAOZSU010000078.1:1523-5945 GCA_029939475.1 Mycoplasmatota bacterium
TCCATAATAAAATATTGCGATAAAACTCTTAAAAATCTCTAAAATCTATTTAGTAATTGATTCATTCTGGTATTTTAATATAAAGGCTTGCATAAATAATGCAAGCCTTTATATTATATTTAATCAATAAACGAAATTATTCTTTCTAATTAAATTAAAATTTTGAATAATCAACGCACTTAAATAAATTTGCGTTGGAATCAATAGAAATAACTGTACCTCAAATCCTGCAAAATATACAATAAATAATATAACCGTTATAAAAAGCATCATTACTTCACTCTTTTGTTTTAAAACCCTTAAAATAATAAAATGTAAAACACCATAGATTATAAGCAAAGATAGTGTAGAAAATATATAAGTTGTGATTGGAACATATGTATTGGAAGGTATTTTAAGCATATGTGTAATAAGAAAAAAAAGCACATAAATCCCCCATAAAATATATCCTCCATATACATTTTGAGAATTATTAATTATTGACCTAATAACAAAATAAAATATTGCAATCATTAATAATCCTACTAATATATAAAGTAATGAAATTAATAAAATTCCCAAAGCAAAATTATCATTATAATTAATGTTTGAATACACAAGCAAAAATATTATAGACATAATAACAAAAATAACAAGAGATATAATTATAATCCAAATAGGTCTATCATTATTAATAAACGATCTAATAAAAATGATTATAAGCAAACCGAGATTAAATACAACTATAGCAAATGACAAAAATGTTCTATCTGTTATTACATCAAAAATATATAAAGTAAACATCATTAATCCCATCATATATATTGTTAGTTTCTTCATGCATTTCCTCTTTCACATAAAATCTGGTGTATATCGAGACAACAAAATACATACTAATTTAATCTATTTAGGTCTTGATCAAATACAACATAATTTCCTTCAACTCTCCCAACATTAAATGTTAATTCATCAGTTGTAATTATAAAAAATATAGGGCTATCAAAATCTAGGTCATCAAATTTATTGGAAATTGATTCGTATGGTAAAACACTAATTGATAAAGCTCCATAATCACCGAAGATATCTATAAACAGCTTATTACCGGATCCATCCTCAAGTGATTCTAATATCTGATAAATTTCGGTTACATCATAAATTGGACTATAATCTATAATAAATTCTTTTTCTGATTTTAATTTAGGAACAAATATTATTCTGTATTCATTATCCTTAACTCCATAAATTATACCACTATCATTATATATTTTTCCGGTGAGTTCCAAAGCGGTATCTACATCAACCACTTTAAAAAACAAAACCGATGAAAAACCATAGTCAGTTTTAGCCATTGTTTCCAAATCATCATAGTTATACTCGTAAAATACCACATTACAATTAACTAAAGTAATTAAACTGAATAAACTAATCAAAACCAATAATATTTTTTTCATATTCCCTTTCTTTCCTTTCTCTAATTTAAAACAACAAAAAGGATAAATTAAACTTTATCCTTTTAGCATATACAATTAGTTTTCTTTTACCTTTCTAATTGCCTTTATTCTATCAGCCGTAGGCGGATGAGAATAATACATTTTAACATACAAAGGATGTGGTGTGAGATTACTGAAATTCTCTCTAGCTAGTACCTTTAAAGCTGATTCCATACTATCCGCGTTATAATTTACAGCTGCAAAATTATCAGCTTGATATTCATGTTTTCTTGATATATATGAAGTAAATATCCCAATAATCAATGATATAGGCGTTAATAACACCGTAAACATTATAAGTGCAAATCCAAAGTTTATATCTTGAAAATTAAAAGCTGTAGAAAACTCTTTAATCTTTAAGAATAATTCTAAAACAGCTAAATAAATAGCTATTTCAATAGACATTTGTAAGAATCCACTCCAAATATGTTTATGCTTATTATGCCCTATTTCATGTGCTAAAACAGCTACTATTTCTTCTTCAGAACATTTTTCAATCAAGGTATCGTATAATACTATTTGTTTAAATTTACCAAACCCAGAAAAGAAAGCATTTAACTTAGATGATCTTTTAGATGCATCCATAACACTTATCTTCTTTATTTCATAACCAACACTTTTTGCAAATTCTTCTATTTTAGTTTTCAAACTTGAATCTTCTAATGGAGTTAGTTTATTAAACATCGAAATAAATATTTTAACATATAAAATATTAACTAATAATAAGATAAACACTAAAGCTAAAAATGCATATAAGAAAAACATTGATGAAAGTTTTGTATAAAGAGAAGCTAGTCCATAAATTAAACCTCCACCTAAAATTATAGTAAGCAATAAATTTTTTATTTTGTCTTTAACAAATGTTTTTTTAGTAGCCTTATTAAAACCAAATTTTTCTTCTATTACAAAGGTTTTATAATAAGAAGTAAATATATCAATTATAAATTGAATAACAAAATAAAATCCAATAAAAATGACAGCTTGCAATTCGTATTGGTTTGATATATCAACTGATAATTTTTCTATAAAAGGGAAAAAGCCTATAGCTAATAATAATATAAATAAAATTGTATTTAAAGTTTTAACAATAGTCTCAAATTTAAAATTAGCCATATTATATTTATGCCATGTTTTATATTTTTCTTCGTCATAAATATCTTTCACCTCTTCAGGTATAGGGGCATTTCTGTTTTTGTAGTTAAGAATAGATAACCATAAGCTAATAGCGTATGATAAAACAATTAA
Organism: Mycoplasmatota bacterium; assembly: GCA_029939475.1. Lineage (GTDB taxonomy): Bacteria > Bacillota_I > Bacilli_A > Izemoplasmatales > Hujiaoplasmataceae > 4572-104. Next base: position 4,238 of record JAOZSU010000078.1, read on the forward strand.
TGTATACATGATTATTCTTATTGTAAGTTCAATTCCCATTTTTTTACCTCCACAGTATTTTTATTCAACTTTAAAAAAAGATCCACTTAATTCTTCTAGGCTTATAGTAAATACTCCATCAACGGAAGATATTTCTTCACCAGTAATTAAATTTACTAATTGTGTTCCCCCAACATCAATGCTGTTTAATTGTATTATACTTGTTTCACTAGATATATTCAATGCATATATAATTGAACCTGAACTATCAGTTTTTTTGTCGACATAGACATCATTGGTAACTAGAAGATTTGTTCTTTCACCGTTGTATAAACAACTGTTTTCTTCTCTTAATTTCATTAAGGTTCTTACATATTCTATTAAATCTTCTTGTTCAGAAGTAAATCCAGATATATAACCAGGACTTCTTGATACATTATCTGGAGCTATATATGAAAAACTATCTAAATCACTAGTGCTATTAACAAGTCCTTCAAAATTATCCCCATATTCATCTCCATAATAAATAGTAATAGGTCCTGTATAAGCAGTTAAAAACGATATAGCCATCTTATGCCTTTTATAATATTCATCTTCAAAATCTGCAAATTGCAACAAATCTCCAAAACGAATTAAATCATGGTTTGTTATAAACATATTAGGTTGAGCGTAATCATCGTATTGATAAGACATAGCTGAATTTAAATCAAATAAAGTTGAAGAATATAAAGATTCATCTACAGCGAGCGCTCTTACAAGCGCATATCTTAAAGGAAAATTAAAGGCTGACCTTAAACTTTCAGATGCATATCCATAATATTCGATATTATAAGCATCATTCCAGATTTCTCCTACAACATAACCTAAAGTACCCCATTCTTTTCCAGCTATTTTTCGATAATATGAAATTTCTTCTACAGCTTGTCTTATATCTTTGAGATAATTATGTCCATTTTGATAAAGTTGATATGCTTGGTCTAGTCGCCAACCATCAATCTCATATTCATCTATCCAATATGTAGCAACACCCTTAAAATAATCAAGACTCTCTGGATATAATACTTGATGTCCGTACCATTGGCTATCTCCATCTGTAACGCCTTGAATATCATAATATCCATGATGACCAAAGACTCCATCAAGAAAGACATATAGCCCTTTACTATGAGCTTCTTCTACAAGTGTTTTAAATTGTTTATTCGTCCCAAAATTAGGATCTATATTATAATAATCATCCGCAAAGTATCCTGTTGCCCTGCCTCTTTCTTCCCATTGATTTAATGAATCATTATCTTTTGATTCGAAGACAGGAGTAAGCCAAATTGCATTCATACCTAGATTTTCTATATAATCAAGCGAATTAATTATACCTTGTAAATCTCCAGTATAACTACTAGGACCATATCCAACAGTATATCCACGAGGTTCGCAATCTCTATATGCAGAAACATAGATTTGATAAATTCTCAAATTATTGAACTCATCTATTTTTACTAAAGGGCCTTCACTAAACGGTAAAACTTTTGTGAAAATATATTCTTTAGATATAGTTTCACCATAAGCATTTTCGGCTATAACAATTATACTTATAGATTCGCCTATATCAGTATTTTCTCCAATTGTCATAACAGAATCTTTATCATATAATTCTAGGTCTACTCCATCAATTCTTACAGACATGTTAGTAATTTCAGATATACTTGATATTTTTAAATGTATTTCTTGTTCA
>JAOZSU010000079.1:0-5890 GCA_029939475.1 Mycoplasmatota bacterium
GCGCTTCGTAGAATGCCCACCTTCTTTTGTAAATAAATATTTACCGTGTTCATCTTGGTCAAAACGAACTCCAAGTTCAATTAAATATTTAACTGCATCAAATGCGTTATCAACTAGTTTTTTTACAGCTTCCTTATTATTTAAATAAGAACCAGCTCTTAATGTATCTTTTATATGTTCCTCATGTAAAGATGCATTATCATTATATTCGCAAGATTCCACCTTGCGCAAGACTTGAGTTTGAATTTTGTATTTTTGTTTTTGACAAAACTATTACTTTATACTTGCTATCGATATTTATAGCCGAGAAAAGGCCAGCTAATCCCGTTCCTATTATAAGCGCGTCATAATATTGTTCTTTCATTTAACTTAACTCCATCATTTTATCAAGAGCTACGCTTGCTTTTTCTATTACATCTTCTTTTATTTCTATTTCATTTTTTTCATATTTTAAAGCATCGTATACATCTTCTAAATCAATACGTTTCATATTAATACAAGATAATCCTTTTGATAACAAATAGAATATTTTATCTGGATTATGTTTTTTAAGGGCATGAATTATTCCTTCATCAGTACCTATAATAAATTCTTTATTTTTTGAAGCAGTAGCATAGTCTAATATTTGTTTTGTAGATCCAACAAAATCAGATTGTTTTAATACTTCAAGTGGCGCTTCTGGATGAATTAAAAGTTCAGCTTGTGGATGAAGTTTCTTCATTTTTTTAATGTCATTAATAGTTAATAAATCGTGAATATAACAATATCCTGGCCAAACATCTATATCATAATCAGTAATATAGCGTAAATATGTCCCTAAGTTTTTATCTGGAACATACATTATTTTTTTATCCTTGTAATGTTCTACGATTTTTTTGGCATTAGAACTCGTTACTATAACATCGGATAAAGCTTTGATTTCAGCTCTAGTGTTTACATAAGTAACTATGAACCGTTCTGGATGTTCTTTTTTATACTCTTTTAAATCATCAGTGGTAATCATAGCTGCCATTCTACATAATGAATTTAGTTTAGGTAAAAGTACCTTTTTTTGTGGTGATAATATTTTGGCAGTTTCAGCCATAAAATAAACGCCACAAAAAACGATAATATCATTATCAGTACTTTGTGCGATTTTACTTAAAGCCAATGAATCTCCCACAAAATCAGCTATATCTTGAATTTCAGGCTTTTGATAGAAATGAGCCAATATTATCGCATTTTTCTCTTTTTTTAGTTTTAAAATATCGTCTTTTAACATATAGTCACACTCTTTCTAATCTCTATACTATATTATATGCTAATTTAACGATTTTGCCAAGAATATGATATAATTAAAATATAAAAGGATGTGATTAAATGTATCAACCATTGGCTGATTTTTCTAGACCGAAGACATTTGATGATGTTTTGGGAAATAAAAGAGTAATATCTATTCTTAAAAAAATGACTATTTCTAAAAAAATGGTTTCTTTTATTTTATATGGTCCAACTGGTGTTGGAAAAACTACATTAGCTAGTATAATCGCAAATGAATTTCCATTAAATCACTTTAAATTTAATGCATCTACTGACAACAAAGCTACACTTAAAAAGATAATTGAGACGGTTAAATTATATGGTAATGTATTACTGATAATCGATGAAATCCATCGTATGACTAGAGATATCCAAGATTATTTGTTGCCATATGTTGAAAAGGGTAATATTATAATGATTGGCTTAACTACTGAAAATCCCTATGTTTCAGTTAATCCAGCTATTAGGAGTAGAGTTTCTATTTTTAGATTAGATCCACCAATGAGTTCTGAAATTAAGGGTTTCTTAAAAAAACTTGACCTTTCTAATTATAAAACAAATATAAATATTGAAGAATCTGTATATGATAAAATAAGCATCGCCTGTAATGGAGAAGTAAGAACAGCTATCAATATGTTAGAATTATTAATTTTAACAAGTGATGATGGCCTTATTAATGAAGAACATCTAAATAAAAATTTACCTGAAGCTAGTAAATCTACTTTTAAAACAGGTGATAATTACTATGATATTTTAAGTGCATTTCACAAATCTGTTAGAGGTAGTGATGCGAACGCTGCACTTCACTATTTAGCGAGATTAATTGTGGCAGGCGATTTAAAATCTTTAGTTAGAAGACTTAGAGCTATTGTATATGAAGATATAGCTTTAGCAAACCCACTTATGGGTGTTAAAGTAGATAGCGCATGTAACACGGCCTTGCAAATCGGTTTGCCTGAAGCTAGAAATGCACTAGCTGCGATTACAATAGAGTTATGTCTTTCTCCAAAATCAAATTCAAGTCACTTGGCAATTGAAAAAGCTATTAGTGATGTTAATCAAGGTAAAACATACAAAATACCAACTCATTTAATCAATAATCCAACTTATGATTCTAAAAAGCCATATAAATACGCTCATGATTATGAAGGACATATTGTAGCCCAACAATACTTACCTGATAAATTAAAAGATATAGAATATTATACTCCTCAGAGACATTCTAGATTAGAAAACATATTCGCTGATGAGTATGATAAAATTAAAAAGAAATTAGGTAAAATAAAATAGTATATCTCTTTTTGTTAAAACTTTATATAATTATATTATAAACGTTAAGATAGGAAAGGTTGATAAAATGAAAATCTATAAAACAGCAGTTATTGGTATAGGCTTTGTAGGAACAGCCCATATTGAAGCATTGAGAAGACTCGGAAACGTTGAAATTGTAGCTATTTGTGATACATTTGGAGTTGAAGAAAAAGCTAAAAAATTATTTGTGAAAAAAGCATATACTGATTATAAAAAAATGATTGATGAGTTAGATTTAGACTTTGTACATATTTGCACCCCAAATTACACTCATTTTCCAATCGCAAAATATGCTCTAGAACATGATATTAATGTAGTTTTGGAAAAACCATTAACTTTAAATATTGATGAAGCTTTAGATTTAACTAAATTAGCTAAATCAAGAAATTTAATTAATGCAGTGAACTATCATAATAGGATGTACCCAGCTACTTCTTTTTCTAAAAGGTTTATTGAAAGCAATAAACTAGGGAACATATTTTTAGTAAACGGTGTTTATATCCAAGATTGGTTACTTTATGATACTGATTATTCATGGAGATTAAATAGTAACGAATCAGGTATCACAAGAGCAGTTGCTGATATTGGATCCCATTGGATAGATTTAATTGAATATATAACTGGTTTAAAAATAGTTGAGGTTTTCGCTGAATTTAAGACTGTATTTGAAAAAAGAAAAAAACCTAGAGGAAATGTAGAATCTTTTTCAAATAAAAAAACTAACAATTATTCTTTAATAAATATTGATACCGAAGATATGGCTTTGGTAATGTTTCGATTTGAAAATGGAGCTATTGGAAATGTTACTATTTCTCAAATGTCTGCAGGGATAAAGAATAGAATTGATGTTTTAATCTCAGGAACTAATGCTTCATTAGAATGGAAGCTCGATGATTTAAGCAATGTAAAAATAGGATACCGAGATAAGGCAGATGCAATTTATCCAAAAGACTTATCTTTAATGAAGACTGTTAAAAGCCTTATTGATTATCCTGCTGGACACATGGAAGGTTTTCCTGATGCTTTTAAACAAAACTTTAAACAAATATATTCTCAACCTGAAAATAAGTCATACGCTACTTTTGAAGATGGCTTAAGACAAATGATTTTAAACCAAAAAATTTATGATAGTGCAAAAGAACATAAATGGATTAAAGTTATGAAAGAGAAATTATGAAATTAGTTTTGTAAAGTGCATTATTATATAATTTTTCTTTTGAAAAAGTTTTAACATTACAAATAAAGAGGGTTTTAAAGCCGTAGAATTTGCATGTTAGCCTGAAGGTAGATTAATTAGAACATGTGCAAGACTAACCCGTATTAATATTTCTAAATTAAATTCAGAAAGAATTGAATATATCTTAAATTATGCAAAGAAAAAAGAGATTGAATTTATGCCTCTTGATTCACATTTAGAAAAAAGAACTTATTATATCACACATAAAAAAAGATGTTATCTACATATATTTTCTATATGTATTCATATAACATCTTTTTTTTGTATTTTGTTAAATAACAATTAAATTATCTCACATACACTTTCTTTATCTGTATCTATTATAACAGGAATTACAATAGGTTTTCTTTTAGACTTATTGTAAAGATATCTTTGAACCTGAAAACGGAAATTATCTTTATATTCCTTCCAATTAATATTTTTCTTCGCAAACTGTTTCTTAGTTTCTAGTTGATATATTATTTCTATTTCTTTAATCATATCTTCGTTTTCTTTCATAAACATGAATCCGCGTGATACGATTTCTGGTTTATTAAGCATAATATGTTGTTTTGCATTAATATTAGCTATTATCATTAAGAAACCATCTTGGGATAACAGTTCTCGTTCTTTAATTACTTCATCATTAATATCGGATTCATAGCTTCCATCAATTAAGATAGTGCCATTCTCTATAACATCATGAAATTTTTCTTTTATTCCTTTATTAAAAGTAATTACTTCTCCATTATCCAATAAACAAATTTTAGAATCATCATAACCATATTCTTTAGCTATTTCATATTGTTGTAACTGATAACGATATTCTCCATTAATAGGTATTATATATTTAGGATTTAAGATTGAATACATAAATTTAATATCTTCAGATGATGCATGAAAATCAGATAATAAATCCTTGCCTATTTTAACCATCTTCGTTCCTAGTTTGCAGAGAACATCATATGTTTTTGCAGCTATTTTTTCAGTTCCAATTAAAGGTGGACACATAAATAAAATTGTATCTGATTCTATAAGATGAATTAAACGATCATAACCTTTTGCCATTCTTTGTAACATAAAGAATGGTTCATGGCGTTCACCAGTAACCAAAAATACAACATCATTCATTTCGTTTTTATTTTCATTATCAATGAATTTAAGGTTAACAAGTTTATCTTCAGGTATTTCAATATATCCCATTCTTTCGCCAATGTTTACTAAACGCTGAGCTTTTCTACCAATAATTGATATCTTTTTATCAGCTTTTATTGCTTCATCAATAATAATCTGTATATTCAAAAGCTCAGTTGAATACATTCCAACTATAACTCTACCTACAGATTCAGTAAGAGTTCTTCTTATAATACGTTTTAAATTCATATTAGTATTGGAATGCCCAATATTTCCAGCCCCATTAGATTCACATAATAAAGCTAAAATACCATAATCTGCAATTTTCGCAAGTTTGCGGAAATCAGTTTTATAATATGTAGTTACATTTTGATCAAAGGTAAAATCAGTAGCGTAAACTATCGCTCCATCTTCTGTATATATTACAATGCCAGCTGAAAGCGGCACTGAATGTGTAGTTTGAAAATACTCTATAGCGAAATCATCAAATTTGATAATTGAATTATACTTAACTACTTCAAAATCAAAATCATAGTGATTCATCTTATTATCAGCCAAGAAATCCCTAGCTACTTCAATAGTGAAGTTTGTCCCATATACCTTAGTTTTAATTTGCGTTAAAATTAAAGGCAAAGCACCAATATTTTTATCATGTGCATGTGATAAAAATATTCCTTGAATATCATCTTTTCTTGTGAATAAATATGATATATCTGGAATTATTGCATCTACACCTAAAAAATCTCCTGTTGGATGTTGGAGACCTGCATCTAAAATTATTAACTTCCCATTAACTTCTAAAACATAGAGGTTTTTTCCATTATCCCCGAGTCCACCGAGTGCAAAAAACTTTATTTGGCTCATATTGCCTCCTTGTTTCACTTTTCTTATATATTATACAACACTTTCATTATATTATTCAATCATTTT
>JAOZSU010000080.1:0-2377 GCA_029939475.1 Mycoplasmatota bacterium
TGTAACAGCTGTAAGTGCTGGAAGTGCTACAATCATAGCTAAAAGTATGTTAGATGATACCATAGCTGATTCTTTTAATATTGATGTAATTAATGTATTAGTTGTTGATGGCTCAAAAGGAGCTGGAGATACATATCTTTATGAAGGCTTAGAGATGGAATATGGAGTTCAATTATTTAGCTCCATAAATGATGCTTTAAATAAAGCATCTGAAAATACGTTGATTTATTTAGAGGATGGAACTTACCAGGAAGATATTTCAATTGACACTAATGGAATTACTTTAACTGGATTAAATGATTTAGCTATCATTGAAGGAAATATTAATGTTATAGCTGATAATGTTACTTTAAAAAATATAATTTTTGAAGGAAATGCAAAAATTATAAATACAGCTTTAATCAGTGATTTTACTTTTATTGATAATACAGTTAGAAATATAACTACTGAAGATCCAAGTTTTATAAATCTTTTAAGTGCTACAAATACAGTCATTAATAATAACAGTTTTACATCTTTACAATCTGATGCGATTACTTTAATTGATTTTCTAGGTGAACTAACAGAAATCAATCACAATATAATTGACAGCTGTTCTACAGCTATAAAGATAAAAGCCATGAGTGAATTAACGCAAGCAGTTGAAGTTCGTATTTTTTGGAATACTATTAGTAATGTTGATTTAGCTTTTGATATAGATATGTTGGTCGATTCAGTTGAACAAGATATATATAAGGTTGCTAGATTTAATAGTGTAACTAATTATGCAAATGCAGTAAATGTTAATAGTGATAGCCAATTTGACTTTACTTTAAATTATTGGGGTACAACTTCTTTAGATGATAATAAATTTACAAATGTAGATCCATATTATTTAAAAGGTTATTATTCTGATTCGGAATCAATGCCTACAGAAGAAACCTATAATCCAGAATTACCAGTTATTATTACAATTACTAATCCAATTGATGAAATAACTATTGGTGAGACTTATCAATTTGAATATGAGATTTTACCATATGAATTAAGTGATGCGCCAATAAGATTTATTACTGGAAATCCTGATATTATAGCGATTAATCAAGATGGGGTTATTACACCTCTATCAAGTGGAGAAGTTTATATTCAGATAAGAAGTGCAAGGGTTTCTTCAATTAAAACCCAACTTGATTTTTCTGTTATTACAACTCCGGGAATTGAAATAACAACTACCAATGTTTACAGTAATGTTCAAGTAGGTGATTCATTTACTTTAGGTACTATTTTATTCCCGTATACTATTGAAGGAGAAACCGCTTCAATTGTTTCAAGTGCACCAGAGGTAGCGGATATTAATGAAGACGGTGTAGTTAATACCTATGGGGAAGGACTTGTGACATTTACAGCTTATTTAGATAGTGACCCTACTGTTTCAGTTGATTATATAATTTATGTTCATGGAGCACTGGATCCAGATAATAATTTGCTAGATTACTTAACAGAACGTCAAGTTTCATATTCAACTATTCATGAATGGACTGCTTATGGATTCCAATTTAATTATTATGATAAGCGACCTGAAAGTGTATCGAGATATTATTTTGATAATAATTTAGAAATTAATAAAACAAAGATTGTACCTGTAAGTGATAAAGTTCGTCCTGGAGAACCAATGGATCCATTGGTTGAAGGACCAACTGCATATAATCCTGATATTATAGTTACTAAATATAATGCGGAAAATGTTTATTGGATTGTTGTTCATGATACAGCTAGTACAGCTACAGGAAGCAATGCCTTAGCTCATGCGAATTATTTATATAACAATGCTACTTTAGGAACTGACCGTTATGCCTCTTGGCATTTTACAGTAGATGACCATGATATTTATCAACATCTTCCTGAATATGAAAGAGGATATCATGCAGGTGATGGAAGTACAACACCTCATACTGGATACATGAAAAATTCAGTTCAATATTTAGGTGGAGGGAACCGCAATGGTATAGGTATTGAGATGGCTGTAAACCAAGATGGAGATATGTATAGAACTTGGCAAAGAACTGCAAAATTGGTTGCTTATCTCTTAGATAAATACAATCTTCCATTAGATCATCAAAAATATCACCATGATTTTTCTGGGAAAGATTGTCCTAATACTCTAAGAAATGCAGGATTAGTTCCTTTGTTTGAACAATTTGTCGCAAGTGAATATTATATTAAAACAAATTATCCAAATGCAGTTATCACTATGACCAGTAATAATCCTGAATATTTAGATAATCACGGTAGAATTATTAAACTGCCTCAAAGAGCTCTCACAGTAAGTTATACTATAACTGTAACTAATAATGGAACGACAGAAAGCAGAACATTTTACACATATATTCCGGGAACA
>JAOZSU010000080.1:2387-5870 GCA_029939475.1 Mycoplasmatota bacterium
AAGGTAAATTTTACAAAACTCTGAAAAAAATAATCTAAAATTGTAAGAAACCGATGTTTTATTAAAATAACTTCATAGTAAATTGACAGCGGTTTCATAGAGTTGTAGAATATAATTGATTTAACTAAATTTAAAATATAAATTTATAAAGGAGAGAAAAAATGAAAAAAATTTTAACTGGTTTAATGTTAATGTTTACATTCGTCTTAAGCTTAATGTTAATGAACAATGTTGTAGCTGATGATGAAGTAATCGAGCTTTATCCTTATAATCAGGAAGCTTGTTTATTAGGCAATGATGAATGTACAAGGTACAAAATTGGTGATTCTCATTGGGATGTAACTTATAATGGTTACAATTACAATGTGGCTAGAGGAAACGCAAGATACGTTTCAGATTTCAATGATGCTAATAGCACTGGTGAATTTGAAATAGATGAAATCACTGGAGCAAGCTGGGGATCATTTGGTGGTATTTTTATTAATAACACTGATTCTGAGGCTGTATTAGTTGATGATACTGGAAATCGTGCTGGATTAGCTGGAGGAACACCTTATATTTGGGCTTATTTTGATGAAGATGGAAACTTAGCTAAATTCGAACAAAGTCATGTTAATCAATACTATATCCATAATGATGGAGATGAAACTACACCTGATTGGCGTTTAGCCACTGAAGATGAAATAACTGCTTATCAAGCAGAAGTAGCTGCAGAAACAATTAATGAAGGTGATACTTCAGCTGCAGGAACAGATTATGCATATATTAGAATGATTAAAGATGATAGCGATTCTGATGGTTATGTATTAGAACCTCTTGCATGGCTAAAATGGTATACAGAAGGTTTCGATACAGGCGCTGATCCTGATGAAACACATTGGTCTATATTAGAAGATTATAATCCAGTTGATGTAGTTATTCCTGCTGGATGGACTGTATTATATTTTGGATATTTAGATCGTGATGGATCAAATACAAAAACTATGGATTTCATTAAATCATTTGCATCTACAATGGCAAATGATGAAGTAGATCCTGCAGTTATTACTTATGATTCTCAACCTGGTTGGTTTGTTGGATTAAATGACCAAGATGATGATCCAACTACACCTGGAATTAATATTGTTGTAGATTATCAAAGCAATTATAGAATGCCAAGTGATATTAGTGCTGAATGGTTGAATATGTATAGTGATGAGGGTGACGTAATAAATAGTGTTGATAAATTAGACTACAGCGTTGAAATTTATCAAGAGGATAATTTATTACAAACTATTGATTATACTTGGAATGCAGGAACTGGCGAATATGATGCAAGTTCTGAACAAACTGTAATTGATACTTCTGTATTTGGTTCAGGATATGAAGCAGTTTATAAAGTTGAAACTCCTGAAGGAGATCCAACTGAAGCTTCAATAGATATCGTTATTGGAGTTATGCCTCCTAAATTTATCGGCGTTGAAGATGTTTATAGCAATGAAGGTGTTTATATCGATATAATGGATGGAATTTCTGCAGATGATGGTTATGGAAATGATGTTACTGATTCAATTATTATTAAAGATATGGATGGATTAAATGTTTATTATCCTCAACCTGGAACTTATGATGTTGATTTAGAATTTACTCATCATGTTCATTTTGATGGAGAACCAAGTACTGTTACAATTAATGGTGTAACAAGTGAGTGGGATCCAGCTGGATTTAACAGTGTAACTGCACTAAATGTTGATGCAGTAAATAACTATGCAATATTCACTGATTCAACTATGGCTCAAGACGTAACATGGGCTTGGGGATCAGTTATGGTATTAGTTGGTGCAGATGGTTTAGTTGACGCAATTTATGATAGATATACTTGGGATGTAGATGATGAAACTGGTTCTTGGAATGATGGTGGATCTACGTTTGAAACTTGGAAAGCGGCTATTGATATTGAACCAGGTGGATTTGTAATCGCTTCTCATGGTTCTAATATATCACCTGCTTTAAGAGCTTTATCATATGATGATCCTGTATCTTTCGCTAATAGATCAATTGATACAGTTACAATTAACGGTGTTACAAGTGAATGGGATGCAGCTGGATTAAATAGTGTAGAAGCACTAAATGTTGATGCAACAAATAACTATGCAATATTCACTGATTCTAAGATGGCTCAAGACGTAGGCTGGGCATGGGGATCAGTAATGGTATTAGTTGGCGCTGATGGTTTAGTTGATGCAGTTTATGACAGATATACTTGGGATGTAGATGATGAAACTGGTTCTTGGAATGATGGTGGAGCTTCGTTTGAAACTTGGAAAGCAGCTATTGATATTGAAGATGGCGGATTTGTGATTGCTTCTCATGGTTCTATCATATCACCTGCTTTAAGAGCTTTAACATATGATGATCCTGTATCTTATATGCTAAAAGCAGTAGACTTTGATTATGATATCGTAACTCAAAAATCTTTCACTGTTACTATTGATGATACTACTGATCCTTATGCATTGGTAGTTGATGATAATTATACTATCGATGTAAATGAATTCGATAATGTAAATGAAGCAATCTTAGCTAATGTTGTTGCTTTCGACAACTATGATTCAGCTGATGATTTAGCAGTTTATGTAAGTGCTAACGGTGGTTTATTACTTGATACAGCTGGAACTTATACTGTAGAAGTTACTGTAGAAGATATGGCTGGAAATGCAACTGTAGTTACATTTGATGTAACAGTAGTTGAACCAGACTTAACTGCAGAAGATGTACAAGCTATGATTGATGCACAAACATTAACTGAAGCTGAAATTCAAGCAATGTTTGATGATCAAACTTTAACAGCTGCTGAAATTCAAGCATTATTAGATGCTCAAGTTCTAACAACTGAAGATGTACAAGCTTTAATTGATGGAGCTAATATCTTAACTGAAGCACAAATTCAAACTTTGATTGACAATGCTATAGCAGCTAGTCAACCTGAAGATACTGGTTGTGGTAGTGCAACAGCTAATATTCCTAACTTTGGAATTATTGCTGCTTTCACATTACTTGGTGCTGGATTCGTATTATTGAGAAAACATCAATAATCTAATATAATTTAATAAAAAGCCAGTTTGAAAACTAAACTGGTTTTTTTATTGTTTTCTTATGAAAATATTTTTATTTTTTTGAAAGTTTAAAAAAACTTGCAATATAGATATATAAATATATAAGTATAAATTGTATAATATATATAAATAATTTGTAAGAATTAAATATTAAAGAATTTGGAGATGTTTTTATGAAAAAACTTTTTATTCTATTTGCAGGAATCATTTTAGCTATTTCTCTTGCAGGTTGTGGTGGTGAGGAAGCTACCACTACTACACAAGCGCAAACTATTGTTACTTGTCAAGAGGGATATACTTTAGTTGGAGATACATGTGTTTTAAATGGAACTCAAGATAGTTTTCCAGTTATTACTGGTGCTACTGATGTTGAAATTACAGTTGGAGA
>JAOZSU010000081.1:0-5793 GCA_029939475.1 Mycoplasmatota bacterium
GACAACTCTGTGAACTTTTTGATCTTTAATATTCAATGTTTCACTTAAATGCCAAGATATAGCTTCACCTTCTCTATCAGGGTCAGTTGCTAAAAATAATTCATCACTTTCTTTTAGAGCTTTATTTAAATTATATATTACCTTTTTTTTGTCGGGTAATACAACATATTTTGGTTTGAAATTATTTTTAACATCTACACCCAACCCACCAGGTCCTGTTATAGCTAGATCGCGGATATGTCCAATAGAGGAATAGACTTGATAATCCTCTCCTAAATATTGTGCAATTGTTTTTGATTTTGCTGGTGATTCAACAATAACTAGTTTTTTACTCATTTTATGCCTCATTTCATTATAATAATATATACATTTTCTTAAAATTGTCAACAGTTTTTATTTGAAAAAACAAGCATAATTTTTATAATAATATATATATATTATTAAGTTTTAAAAAAAAGAATCTATTTTTTTAGATTCTTCTAACTTAATTTGAAAATCCATTAATAATAAAAGTCATTCTATCTTTATTTTGCATATCTTTTAATGTATAAATATATGCATTTGGAAAATATATTTTTGCAATAGATTGTAAATCTTTGGCCTTATCATATCCGTGTTCAAAAGCTATAATAGATTGTGGGTTTAAAATACTTGAAGCATTAGATAATATTTCTCGATAAAATTTCAATCCATCTTCCCCACCAAATAATGCAACATGAGGTTCATTGTTAATGATAATTTCATCTACTTCTTCCTTCTCTGGAATATATGGTGGATTAGATACTAAAATGTCAATTTTTTTATCTTTTACAGGCTCTAACATATTTCCTTTTAAAAAAGTAACTGATGCATTTAAATTATTAGCGTTTTGTCTAGCTACATCTAAAGCTTCCTCACTTATGTCAGTAGCGAATACTTTTATATGCTTAGATTCTTCAATTTGTAATGTAATTGCTAAACATCCTGATCCTGTACCTACATCTAATAATTGTACATCTTTATTCGCAAAATATTTATCATATAAAATAAGAACATTAGCAACTAATTCTTCAGTTTCAAATCTAGGTATTAAAACCTTATCATTTACAATGAATTTATAACCGTAAAAATACACAAAACCCATAATATGTTGAACGGGTATATTTTTTTCTGCGTGAAGTCTTACGGCTTCAATAAATTTATTATAGCTATCTTTTGGCATTTCTTTTTCATACATTAAGTATAAATCAGTTGGAGATAAACTAGAAAAATGCAGCAATAATAATTTAGCTGCACTAGACTCTTTTTTATTCTTTCTTAAAATTTTGTTAGCTTCTTTTAATGCTTTTTTATAAGTAATCATTTTAATTCTAATTTCCTTTTTTGCTCTTCAGTAACTAAAGCTTCTATAATAGGATCTAATCTTCCATCAATAACTCTATCAAGTTGTTGAATGGTAAAGCCAATTCTATGATCTGTAATTCTATTTTGTGGATAATTATAAGTTCTTATTTTTTCTGAACGATCTCCAGACCCAATTTTAGATTTACGAGCTTCGCCTTCTTTTTTTAGTTTTTCTTGTAAGAGTTTATCGTAAAGTCTTGCGCGAAGTATTTTTAAAGCAGAAGCTTTGTTCTCGTGTTGACTCTTACCATCTTGACACTGCGCCACTGTATTTGTAGGTAAATGAGTAACCCTAACGGCTGACCTTGTTGTATTTACAGATTGACCTCCTGGGCCGCTAGAATTGAATGTATCAACCCTAACTTCATCCATATTTAATTCAAAGTCTATTTCTTCAGCTTCTGGTAAAACAACAACCGTAGCAGTTGATGTGTGAATTCGTCCACTTGATTCAGTTTGAGGTACTCTTTGAACTCTGTGAACTCCTGATTCATATTTTAATAAGGAATATACTGAGTCTCCACTAATCATGAATTCAATTTGACTAAAGCCTCCAGCTTCTTTAGGCTCTGCATTTAAAACTTCAATTTTCCAACCTTTTGATTCCGCGAATTTATGATACATTCTATATAAATCTCCGGCAAATATATTAGCTTCATCTCCACCAGCTGCACCGCGGATTTCTACAATAACATTCTTTTCATCATTTGGATCTTTTGGGACTAATAATAGTTCAAGTTTTTTTTCTATTTCTAGAATTTGGTTATGGATATCCTGTAATTCTATTTCTGCCATTTCGCGGATTTCTGGGTCTTTTTCTTTAGCCATTTCTTTTAATCCATCTATTTGTTTCAATAAATTTTTATATTTTCGATATAATGAAACTGTTTTTTCTAGAGAAGAATATTCCTTAGCTAATTTAGTAACTTTTTGAATATCTGTAGCTACCGAAGGATCTCCCATTAGTTTTCCAATTTCTTTATATCTAGTTTCTATTTGATCTAATCTATCTGTAATCATAGTTTACCTCTCATAAATTAAGGACATATAATGTCCTTTTTTATTTCATTAGTCTTAAATTATTAAAGTTTGACATATTTTTATTAAATAATAATGAAAAACTTGAAGTGATACCAGAACGGTTTTTAGCCACAATAAATTCTACTTGATTTTTCTTAGATTCATCTTGTTCTGCATCTCCTTGATTATATAAAAACACAATTATATCCGCATCTTGTTCAATTGAACCTGATTCTCTTAAATCGGCCATCATCGGACGTTTGTTTTCTCTTCTTTCTAGATTACGAGATAACTGTGATAATGCAATAACAGGTACTTTCAATTCTCTAGCTGTTTCTTTCAAAACGCGACTAATTTCAGAAACTTCTTGTACTCTATTTCCTCGATATTGACCAGAACCGCTTAAAAGTTGTAAATAATCAATAATAATTAAATCTAACTTATTTTCTTGTTTTAATTTACGACATTTACTTCTTAATTCAGTTACTTTTACAGTTCCTGAATCATCAAAATATATATTTGTATCTTCTAATGTTTTAACAGCGTGTTGAAGTTTTTCCCACTCTTGAGAACTCAATTTACCTTTTCTCATTGAGGTGTTATCAACTTGAGCTTGGCATGATAACAAACGCATTACGAGTTGTTCAACACCCATTTCTAAAGAGAAAAAAGCAATATTTGGTTTTTCTTTTAATTTCCCTATATTTAAAGCTAAATTTAAGGCAAAAGCAGTTTTACCTACAGAAGGTCTAGCAGCTATTATTATTAAATCAGATGGTTGTAATCCTAAAGTGACTTTATTTAATTCATAATACTTTGTATCTAAACCAGTTATATCTGATGTATGTTGAGCTTGTTTTGCTATTTTTTCTAAAGTATTATGAGCAACTACAGATACATCTACAAAATCTGATGCTCTACGTTCTTTTGTAACATTTAATATATTTTTCTCAACATCATCAATAAATTCAGGAGTATTGGTAACTGATTTAGAATCTTCTAAAATCTTGCTTACTACTTCTTGTAATTTACGAAGCACAGCTTTATCTTTAACGATATTAATATAGTGGTCAAAATTACTAGTAGAAGGTACTGCATTGGCTAATTGAGTTACATATTCAACGCCTCCAACCTTATTTAGCTGATTAGAGCTTTCTAAATGATTAACTACCGTAACATAATCAATTGAAATATCTTGATGATATAAATCTTTCATTACTTGAAAGATGATTTTATGACTAGGATAATAGAAATCTGAATCGTTTAACTTATCAACGATTGTTTTCATCATATAATTTTCAAAAAATATAGTACCTAAAACTGCTTGTTCTGCTTCTATATTGGCTGGTATTTGATTCATAACTTCCTCCAAATATTATTCTTCTTCTAAAACTTGTAATTTAATAACCCCTACAACATCCTTATGAAGCTTAATATTCACTTCATATGAACCTAGAGAATGAATATTATCTTTTAAATCAATCTTTCTTTTATCAATATTAATTTTATATGTCTTTTTCAATTCATCAGCTATTTGTTTTGTATTAATAGATCCAAATAATTTTCCTGATTCACCAATTTTAACATAAATTTTAATTGGACTTTTTTCTATTTTTTCTTTTAATTTTTTTGCATTTTCAATATCTTTTTGAGCATCAATTAATTCCTTTTCTTTTTCTGCTTCTAACGCTTTTATATTAGCGCTATTAGCAGCTATTGCACTTTTTGAAGTTAAAAGATAATTACCATAACCAGTGGCAACTTCGATTATATCACCTTTTTTGCCTTTACCTCTTATATCTTTAATAAGAATGACTTTCATGCTGGTCTCCTCCTTATATGTCTCTTGTATTATTTTTTCTATCTTAGAAGCAATTTCAACAATAGTTAAATTCTTAACTTGAGCAGCGGCATTGTTTAAATGACCCCCACCACCAAATTCTTCCATAACTATGGAAACATTAAATTTATCTACTGATCTAGCAGAAATTCCCACAGTTTCATCATCTATATTTCCAATCGCAAACGCAGCTATTATATCATCTATCTTTAGCAATTCATCAGCGGTAATTGCAAGTTGCACTCTATCTGTTAATTCTTCTTTTGGTAAAGTGGCTATAGCAAAATGATTAGATATTATTTTCGCTTTATTAATTAAATTAGTCTTAGTTCTTATATCATCCAATGATTCTCTTAACATGAGTTTAGCTTTAAATGGATTAGCTCCAAATCGTCTCAATCTAGCTGCAGCTTCGAATGTTCTGATTCCTGTACGATATGAAAAATTATTTGTATCAATTATCATACCGGCTAGCATAATAGTCGCTTCAAAAGGATCTATATTAACAGGTTCATCAAATAAATCGATAAGTTCAGTAACTAGTTCTGCGGAACTTGATGCATAAGGTTCTATATAATTCATTAATACATCCGACAAAATATTATCTATTCTTCTATGGTGGTCAATAATTATAATATGTTTAGTTTTCTCAGTTAATTTAGGCTCTACTGATTGAACAGTCGAATGATGATCCACAATAATAAGCAATGAATCTTGTGAAATTTGTTCTAATGCATCATCAGGGTCAATTAAGTAGTCTAATAATTTTATATATTCTTGATTTAACATATTAATTACTTTTTGACATGTTTGATCGATATTATCAAAATCTATAACAATTTTACCAACTTTATTTTTCGCCAAAACCATTTCTAATAAACCGATAGCTGATCCTAAAGCATCAACATCAGTTGTGGTATGAGGCATAATAAATACATTTTTAGAATTATCAATAAAGTCAGCTAAAGCCCTAGAATTAACTTTAGCAGTTATTCTACTGCGTTTTTCAGCTGTATTAGTTTTGCCACCATAAAACTTAAGAGGTTGATTCTTTAAATTAACAACAGCTTGATCTCCACCTCTATTTTCGGCCAAAGATAATGCTTCTTCAGCTGCTTCGCCAAGTGATCTAGCATCGCTTTCAAAACAAGCTATACCTATAGATAAAGTAATATGTATATCATTGTTTTTAGATATGTCTGATATTGTATTTATGATATCAAATCTTGTTTTAATTATTTCATCTAATTGGTATTTGTTTAAAAATAACACCGCTTTCTCAGGCTTTATATTAGTGAAATATATATTATTTCTATTACACCAATTATCAATAGCCCCTAATAAAAGCCCTTGAATATTAGCCTTATCTTGAAAATCTAAGTCTTCAGTGGCGTCGTTAAAATTATCAAGTTTTAATATCCCAATTGCATCTGTATATTTTTGATATTTTTCCTTTATTATTTCTCTGTTGGTAACTTCAAATAAATATATAGTCTTATTTTTTGGATAACTTGTTTATATTCGTCTAAGGCAAGATTTGTCCCACCTAT
>JAOZSU010000082.1:0-5760 GCA_029939475.1 Mycoplasmatota bacterium
ATTATATCTACATATTCTCCAAAAAAATCTAACCTGTATGGATTTTCTACTCCTAAAGGATAGATGTCAACTATTCCTCCTCTTACAGAAAAATCTCCTATTTTTTCTACAGTGTACTCTTTTTTATATCCATAATTTATTAATTTTTCTGTTAAATCTCTTATTGAAAAATAATCACCTTCTTTAATATTAATTAAAGATTTTTTCCAAGTGCTAAGAGGTAATTCGGGTTTTAGTATCCCATATAAATTAACAATTACTATTTGTTTGCGATGAGATATTATCTTCTTTATAGTGTTAATTCTTTCTAATCTGAATTCCATTGAAGAAACTAATAATTCGTTTGTTATAAATTCATCTTGCGGAAAGAAACTTATATATTTAGAATCTATAATTTGACTAAGTTTATCGTAAATAAGTTGAGCTTTATATAAATTAGGTGTTACCAAAAATATGGTTTCATTTGATATATTAAAATAATGCATCAATAATAATAATGCATTTTCTTCATTTGTGTTATTAATATAAACTTTTGAATTTTTATTTAAAACATCGCTTAATTCAGCCATTTTTCTATTATTACTAAGAAATTTAATTATTTTTTTCATAATGCCTCCACGTGCTTTAGGCGAGTAATTTACTCGCTGGGGTTATATTAATTTTTTAAATAAGTAATTATTTTCTAGTTTGAATTCTATAAGAGCTCTTAAGCAATAACTTAGTTGGAATAAACTTGATAAGTAAATAAGTGATTTTCATAAAAAACCCAGGTATTATCAAGTCTTTTCTCTTTTTAATACCTTTAAAGATAATAAAAGCACATTTTTTCACATCCATACCTCGATTAACCTTAGCTTTAGCTCTAGTGTTAAAATTCGTTTTAACGGGGCCTGGTATTACTGTCAATACACGGTTATTTCTTTTTTGCTTTTTAAGTTCATAATTAATAGCTCGAGATAAATAATATACATATGATTTTGAAGCTGCGTAAGTCGCAAATGTTGGTGTGGGTACAAAAGCCGCTAAAGAACTTATGTTCACTACATCTCCATGTTCATAATTTTGTATAAATAGCTTAGTTAAAGTGTGAACTGCATTAATATTTAGTTGTAACATATTATTTTCAATTTCAATATCTGTTTCGCTAAAAAATCCTAAATTTCCAAATCCGGCATTATTTATAAAATAAGCAATGTCTAATCCTTTGATTTCTTCAAACAACAAATAACATTGTTTTATATCTGATAAATCAAATGATTTTACCAAAACATTATTTTTTAGTTTCTTAGCCAACTTATCTAATTTATTTTTGTTTCTCGCGACTATAATTAAATCATATCCATCATTTGAAAATAATCTAGCTAATTCTTCACCGATTCCTGAACTAGCCCCTGTTATTAATACATACATAATTTCACCTATTTCTTACTTATAGCTTAAAGAAATTATACCATAAATTAAATATTATTTTAAATATTTATAAAACTAGTATTATCAAGTTTATAATCTTAATAAAAAAAGCCTAAATATTGGGCTTTAATTATATTTATTCATCAATATTTCAAAATTAGTTCCATCAATAAATTCATCTATTATAGAAATAATATCTATTTTTAATTGATTTAGAATTTTAAGTTCATGTTTACTGAAATTACTTAATACATAATCTTTCATATCAACATTATCATTATTTCCAATACCAATTCTTAAGCGTTTAAAATCTTCTGTATAAATATTGTTTATAATAGATTTTATTCCATTATGTCCACCAGCACTACCGGATAAACGAAGTCTTATTTTTGCGAACGGAAGATTTAAATCATCAAAAACAATTAATATATCATCTGAATTAATCTGATAATAATCTTTGATTTTTCTAATAGATGATCCTGATAAATTCATATATGTTTTTGGTTTAACTAAAATTGCATCCTTAAATTTAGCTATTTCAGCTGTAAATTTTATTGATTTTTTAAATTTTATCTTATTTGCGTCTGCATATGAATCCAAAGACATAAATCCAATATTATGTTTTGAATTTTTATATTTTTTCCCAGGATTTCCTAATCCTACAACTAATTTCATATAACTTACTTTCTAGTTGGTTTAATAACAACATATCTGTTTGGTTCTTCACCTTCAGATTCAGTTGTTACATCTCTCCAGTCAGATAATTTAGTATGGATTACTCTTCTTTCATATGCATTCATTTTGCCAAGTCGAGTAGGTAATTTTGTTTTTACAACTTCCATAGCTGTTTTAGTAGCTAAAATTTCAAGTTGTTTTTTTCTTTGTTCCTTATATCCTCCTATATCAACTAAAACTACATGATAATCTTCTACATATAAGTTAATATAGTTTTTTAATAACGTTTGAATTGCATCTAATGTTTTACCATTTTTACCAATCAAAATAGGATTTTCTTTAGCTTCTATAGTAAATATAATTTGTCTATCATTTTGTTGTTTAGCTTCAATGATTGCGTCAATTTGCATGTTTTCAAATAGAGTTTTTAGATATTCAATCCCATCTTTTACAACATCAAAATCAATAACTGCTTCTACAATATATGTTTTATTTAATCCTAACATTGATTTTTTTTCTTCAATTACATTAAGTTCAATAAAATCTTTATTTACCCTTAATTCTTGAGCTGCATATTGAATAGTTGAATCATTTAATGTTTTTGTTTCAAATGTAATACTTTTCATATTAATAAGCGCTCCTTAAAATTGTCTTTTTAATTGTTCTTGTCTCTTGCTCATGTTTTTATAACTAATATAACTTTGTAATAATTGATAAGATGTTCCTATAATCCAATAAAATGCGATACCAGCATTACGCAATGAAATATAACCCATGAAAACTACCATAAAATACATCATGTATTTCATTGTATTTTGACTTTGTTGTTGTTTTGCATCTTTATATTGATTTGGTTTTTGATTTGCTTTAGCTCTATGTTGTGATAACCATTGGTTTAAGAACATAACTGCCGCAACTAATATTGCAAGTGGAATATTAGGAACCATATCAGTATTACCTAATGTAGTCCATAAAAAATTAGTGTTCATTACTACATTATCGTTTGTAAACACAGATAAGTCTGTTATTGGAAATCTTTGAACAACTTGATACATCGCAATAAATATAGGCATTTGTAATAATGGCATTATACAACCAAATACATTAATTTTATATTTTTTATAAACATCCATAGTTTCCATTTGCATTTTTTGTTGAGATGCTTGATCTTGACGATTACGATATTTCTCTTGAATCTTAGATAATTCAGGTTGTGCTAATTGCATTTTTAATGACATATCATTAGTTTTTGCGTAAATTGGCCACCCAATTGTTCTAATAACTAAAGTCATTATCAATAATCCTAACCAATATAAATATGTATCACCTAATAAACCAAATAAATTACTTGCGTAAAGTGTAAATAAACCTAATTGTGTTATAACCCAATCCCAAGCTCCACCTTTTACTCCAATTGGAGTAGTATATATTGATTGATATAATCCTGTATCATCAATATCTGTAATATCTATTACTTCATAATCTTCAAAAGTAACTTTAACATAGATATTATCTCCTTTAAAATATTCTAAATATCCGTCACCAGTATTAGTATCATAATTAGTATAATCTGAAGCAGTTCCTAAATATCTAATTACATCATTATAGGTTGAAGCTGGTTCATCATCGGTAGCATTATCAACTGTAACAATTTTCATATAATTGTCATAAGCAATAGTTCCTTCTTTTGATCCACAAGAAACTACTCCAAACAACAAGAAAACCATTAAAAATAACATAATTATTTTGTTTTGTAATTTCATATTTTTTTCTCTCCTAATATATTTGCTTTTTCAAACA
Source organism: Mycoplasmatota bacterium (assembly GCA_029939475.1). Classification (GTDB taxonomy): domain Bacteria; phylum Bacillota_I; class Bacilli_A; order Izemoplasmatales; family Hujiaoplasmataceae; genus 4572-104. The sequence goes on from JAOZSU010000082.1 coordinate 3,886, forward strand.
AACCTTCTAATATTTTTTTAATCTCTTTGAAATTTAATTCATTAGAATCTTTTTTAGCTACAATAAAAAAATCATATTGATTATTAAATGAATTAATTTTAATAACTTCTCTTACTCTTCTTTTCATTAAATTTCTATTTACTGCATTTCCAAACTTTTTTGGTACACTTAAAGCATATCTAAAATTTAAATTTTCATGGTTTTTTTTATAGTACATAACAAAATATTTATTTCCAACATTTGTTTTATTATAAATCAATTGTTGGATTTCATTACTTTTCTTAATTCGAAATTTTTTTTTCAAAATCTTCTCCTTTAGAAACAAAAAAATCACCATTATATATATTTATCAGGTGATTTCAGGTACAAATATATTATTGGTGTTATTTTATATAAAATTTTAACGATCAGAAACTGTTAAAAATTTACGTCCTTTCGCTCTTCTTCTAGCTAAAACTTTACGACCATTAGCTGAAGCCATTCTTGCTCTAAAACCATGAGTTCTTGTTCTCTTAAGTTTACTAGGTTGATATGTTTTACTCACATTCAACACCTCCTTATTGATTTTAAAAAACCATGCTATCTAATTATACTTAATTTTATATGCCATGTCAACATTTTTTTATTGATGTTTTATCTAAATATATTTATCAACAAAAATGTTAATAAAATATAATGTTAAAAAGTGGATAAACTTTATTTTTGTCTATATTTATACATTTTTTATCCACATTTACGTTGTTAATATCTTATGTTTTATAATAGTTATCAACATTTTTTGTGGAAAACTTTTTAATCAGCATTAATATTTTTATGATATTATTATACTTAAATAAAAGGGGGATTTTTATGGAAAAGTTTGAAAAAATCTGGAGTCAAATTAAATCTCGGCTTCAAATTAGTTTGGATAACGATGTTTATAATGAACATTTTTCCAATATTTCAAATGTTTTTAAAGTAGTTAATAATTATGTGTATTTAATAGCTCCAAATTCTTTTATAAAAAATAAAATTGAATCCTTTTATTTAAATAGATTAAATGCTTTATTAAACGAATATGTTGAAGAAAAACATATGTTTAAAATAATAACTAAAAATCAAGCAGCTGAAGAATTATCTAAATCTGAAAGGTATTCTATTAATGTTCCAGAAAAAGATTTAGAAGAAAAGTATAAGACAGGTCTTAATAATTCTTATACTTTTGAAAGTTTTGTAGTTGGTACTTCAAACAGATTAGCTTACACTTCCGCAATGAAAGTAGCTGATCAACCAGGTGTTTTTGCTAATCCTTTATATATTTTTGGTGAAGTTGGTTTAGGAAAAACTCATTTAATGCAATGCGTCGGAAATTATATTCTTGAAAATGATGTCAATAAGAAAGTTTTATATATAAAAACAGATCAATTTATTGAAGATTATGGAAAGGCAGCTCAAAAAAAATCTTATGATTCGTTTTCAAAAAAATATGAAAATATAGATGTTTTATTAATTGATGATATTCAATTTTTATCTGGTAAAAATCAAACACAATTAGAGTTTTTTAAATTATTTGAAAAATGTAAAGAAAATAATAAACAAATTATTATTACTTCTGATCGTCAAGCTTCTGAATTATATGACATTATGTCTCGTTTAACTAGTAGATTTGAATGGGGTTTGACTGTTGATATAAACCGTCCTAATTTAGAACATAGAATTCAAATCTTAAAAAAGAAATTGCATGCAGAAACTCAAAATCCCGATTTAATTTCTGATGAAATATTAGAATATATAGCTAGTATTTTTGATAATAATGTTAGAGAATTGGAAGGAGCTTTAAAAAGAGTTTTATTTTACTGTACTGCTTTTGATTATAAATTTACAATTGAAAAAGCT
>JAOZSU010000083.1:0-5600 GCA_029939475.1 Mycoplasmatota bacterium
AACGCCTGACCCTTTGATTAAAAGTCAAATGCTCTACCAACTGAGCTAGCGGGTCACAAAAAAAATGGCTGGGCTAGCTAGATTTGAACTAGCGATCTCGGAGTCAAAGTCCGATGCCTTAACCACTTGGCCATAGCCCATTATTTTCTTATTTTGGGGCGACTGATGGGAATCGAACCCACGGATGTCGGAGCCACAATCCGATGCGTTAACCACTTCGCCACAATCGCCACCTGTTTTAGCAACTATTAGTTTACTAAATTGCTTATAGTTTGTCAAGAAATAAATTTTATTTTAAAAAAAGATTTCCTTTTAATTTAATTAGGAAATCTTATATTATTTATTCCGCTACAATAGCTATCCCAAATCCTTTATTTCCTAGATGCGAATAAAACACAGGGCTTACATAATCAGTAACGTGAATATCTACTTTTTTTAAGTTTTCTTTTACATAATCAATTATTTTTTGTCCCCATTCTTCCATGTTTAAACTAACAATATCTAAATATACATTTTTATACTCATTAACATAATTATTAATCTTAGAAATAAAGTATTCCATGCAAGCTAAGTTAGTTCTTTCTTTTCTTACTAAATCTAGCTTACCATCAATAATTTCAATTATTGGTTTAATTCTTAGTATTTTTCCTATAAAAGCTTGAACTCTATTAAGCCTTCCACCTCTGAAAAGATGTCCTAAATCACCTAAAGTAAAGGCAACCAAAGGTTTTTGAAAAATACTATAATACTTCTTTTGAACCTCATCAAATGATTTAGCTTTCTCAATTGTTTTTGCAAGCTGATTAACACCTAAAGCAATTCCAAAAGAAGCTGATTCAGGAGTGTGTATCTCAATTTCTAAATCAAAATCGACTAATGTTTTCGCAACCAAAGCTGATTGATATGTTCCACTAATTTTATGCGGAAGGAGAACAGCTATTACATGAGTATATCCTTCTTCATAAAATTCTTTATATACTTTTAAAAATTCACTTGGCGAAGGTTGTGAAGTTAAAAACTTTTTACCTTCATCAATATATCTTTCCATTTCTTCACTAGTTAATTGATTTTCAACATAAGTTTTTTGATCAATTTGTATTTTTAATTGTACTTCTTTTAAAAATTTATATTTTTTTAAATCTTCTCTTGTTAATGTTGTACTATCAACAATTAATCCTATTTTTTCCATATATTTCACCTTTTTTTAATTACTATATTACACGTAATACTTTACCAAAAACCATATGCAAAGTCAATAACTATAGATTGATTATTGTTTATAATTATAGAAAAAGTAGTCGGTTTTGATAAATTTGTCTAATTTTAAAGGTTCACTTCAATATGTATACATTTTAATTAAAAAATCTTATTTCAGTGTAGCCATAACTAATTCCATATTGAATGTATAAAACTGGACTGTGAATATATATAATGTAGATTTAATTAGTCTATACATATATAAAGCAAAACATATGCAAGAAAGGGGTACAATATTAAATATTTGTCGAAATAAAATTATTGATTTTTAATTTGTTTACTCTCTCTTTTTTTCAGAAAGATTAAAATATGCTTATTTGAAAAATTATCAAAAATGGATTTTTCGAGGCTATTATTGGATTTGAATCAAGATTCAATTTGCTATTGAGTTTTTCAACTTACCATTACTTGTATTGTTCACAATGTTATAATAATATATTATACGAGGTGATATAAAATGAATAATAAATTAATCGGATTATATTTGCAAAAAAAACGTAAAGAATTAGGTATTACACAGAAGGAACTTTCTGAAAGAATGGGTGTAACATATCAAGCAGTATCAAGGTGGGAAAATGGAGATAGTATTCCTGATTTAGATTCTCTTAGTAACTTGGCTGATTTTTATAAAATTAGTATTGATGAAATTCTCCAAAGGAATAAGATAGATGGAGAAGATGAATGGCCAACAAATTTGAAATATGTTATTACATTTATTGTATCAATTGCATACTTTCTTGGAGATGTTCTATTAGGATTCTTTATAGGATTAAGCGGTAATTATAAATCATGGGGTTATTTGCTATTGCTTTTATTCTTCATAGCTGGTTTATTTTTGCATAATATTTTTTTCATTATTAGTAAAAAGAAGAAGGAAATGTTAATGTGGTATCTAATTACCTATATTCCTTTTGTAGTTGCATTGTTATTCTTCTATCTTATTGAATCTGGAGTTATTGATTAAATGAGGATATTCCTCATTTTTTGGATAATACAATCCATATCTTCAAGATGCTGTTTTTAACCTAGACCTATAAGGTAGGTCACTGGCTGCTTTTTGTTTGCTAATTGTCATTGACAGTCTTATCACTCGTAAAATGGGTTCTTATATTCTTCTAGGTTTCGTTTGTTCTTGATTTGATTTTCTAATTCTTGATTCTTAATATAATTTTGTATTGTCTTTTCGTGTAATGGCAATTGACGTTTCCATTATATCAGATTGAAGGAATTCTTTTTTCAGCGCTAAGGCTTTTTCATTATCACTTACATTGCGAGTGGTTTTAGATAGTCGACCTCTAAGGTCGACTAAAATAAAAAAGCAGCTGATTTTCAGCTGCTTAAATTATTTTTTTTGTTCCTCAACAAAACGTTTGTGCTCTTCTATAATTTTGCTTATCAAATTTCCAGGAACTTCATCGTATCTAACAAATTCTCTACTAAACGTTCCAGATCCTTGAGTCATTGCTTTTAAATCAATTGTGTATTTTGTGATTTCTTGTTCCGGAACTTCTGCGACTACTTTTTGGTAGCCTTGAGTTGCAGGTTCCATACCTAATACTCTACCTCTACGTTTATTAATATCTCCAAGTACATCACCAAGATATTCATCTTTAGTTGTGATTTCCACTTTATATATAGGTTCTAAGATTGTAGGCTTAGCGGTTTTGCACGCTTCTTTAAAAGCTATAGAAGCGGCCATTTTAAACGCTAATTCATTAGAGTCTACAGGGTGATATTTACCATCTACAAGAACAGCTTTTATTCCTATCACCGGAAATCCTGCTAATACGCCGTGTTCCAATGCTTCTTGTAACCCTTTATCTACAGCTGGAAAATATCCCCTTGGAACCGCACCCCCAAATACTTCTTCAGAGAATTCATAATCGCCTTCTGGGAATGGTTCGAATCTTATAACAACTACACCGTAATATCCAGATCCACCAGATTGTTTAATATAACGACCTTCAGCTTTAGCTGTTTGTTTAATGGTTTCGCGATATACAATTCTTTGGTCTTCTTTAATTAAAGCTACTTTATATGTATGTTTCATTTTATCGATAATATATCCAAGATGTATAATGCCTTGCCCACCAATCAATAATTGTGAAGTTTCTTTATTACGACGAACTTCAAGTGTATTATCTTCTAATTGTAATTTAGCTAATGCAGTTGATAACTTATCTTCATCTTTTTTATTTTCTGGTTGAATTGCGATATACATAGTTGGAGTAGGAGTTTCAACTTTTGGATAAACAACTTGATTCTTTTTATCAGATAAAGTTGTTCCTGTAGCTACTCCATTAACTTTTGCAAATGCACAAATATCTCCTGCGTGAGCTAAGTCAAGTGGTACTTGATTTTTCCCTAGCAAGGTAAATACTTGGGTAGCTCTTTCAACGTTATTAGTAGATGAAACAAATATATCTTGATCTTTCTTTAAAGTTCCAGACTTAATTTGCATTAAACTAATAGTTCCAATAAATGGGTCAATCATAGTTTTGAATACAAATGCACTAAATGGTTCTTCATCAGAATAATGTCTAATAATTTCTTCACCATTATCTGTACCTTTAACTGGATCAAGTTCAGATACAGTTGGAAAATAACGTTTAATCATATGAAGCAACGTTAATGCCCCAATATCTTTAGTAGCTGATCCTACGATAACAGGAACTGCTTCTCCAGAAAGAACGCTTAAATGTAATCCTTTATGGATTTCATCCATTGTCAACTCTTCTCCTTCAAAGTATTTATCTAATAATTCTTCATCAGCTCCAGCAACAGTTTCAACTAAATCTTGTCTTAATGATTGAACTCTTTCCATTTTATCTGGATAAATTTCACCATCTTCGCAAGTTTTTCCGTCATAAATTCTAGCTTTTAATTCAACAATATCAGCGAATCCATTAAATTGTTCACTTTTTCCTAGAGGTAAGGCAAATGGAACCACTTCTTTTCCTAATTTTGTTTTTATCTCATTTAAAAGCTCTTCATATTTAATATTTTCTTTATCCATTTTATTGATAAAGATAAATGCAGGTAAGTTTTGTTTTTTAATTTCTAACCACATTTTTTCAGTTCCAACCTGTACTCCGCTAGATGCATCCACAACTAATATAGCTGCACAAGCAACAGATAATACATGCTTAATATCTCCAATCATTTCATCTGCACCTGGTGCATCTAAAACATTAATCTTAATATCCTTAAATTCTAAAGGAATCAAACTAGATGATAAAGAACTAAGTTTTGCTTGCTCCTCTGGAGAGAAATCTGAAATTGTATTCTTTTTTTCTACACTACCTTTCTTATCAATAGCTCCTGAAATAAAAGCTAAAGATTCAGCTAATGATGTTTTCCCACTTCCTAAATGTCCTAATAATACAACATTTTTAATAGCGTCCGCTTTATATTCTTTCATATATTAATATCTCCTCTCGAAAAACGCTTTCAGTCTATAATATTATATCATAATAACAAAAAAAGAAAAGATTTTTAATAACTTAAAATACATTTTGGTTTTCAAAAAACATATTTTAAATCTGATATTGGAAAACTCTTACTTTATTTGTTTTCTTTAATTATATAATCCATAACTTCTGTATTAGCAACTTCAGCTATATAGCTACATTTTACAATTAATATTAAAAACAATCCTTTTCTTTTTATATCACTTAAACTTTCAAAATTTCCTTGTCCCTTAGCTATTACAATATCTGAATTATTAAATACATCCGCAAATTCTTTTGAAGATGCACTTAAAACGGTTCCGGGATATGCAACTCCGGATTTTATAATTTTAGCTACTTCTTGCATTTTAACTTGATAAGCATCTTCTTCAGTAACATCATTTAAAACCGGCGCTTCTCTTACTCCAAAATATATTTCTAAATCAGGATGTTCTTTTTTAATTGTTTGAATAAATAATCTATCTAAAACAATTTCTCCACAATTATCCCCTATATATAATAACCTTTTCGCTGTTTTTAATTGTTCCCTAAATGATTTTCTATCATCTATTTTAAAAGTTAAAGATTCTACATTTTTAGTGCTTTCTAAAACTTCTTCCTTACTAAATTCATGCCTAGCACCAAAGTCAATAAGATTTCCTATAACAGCTAATTTTAAAGCTGTATCAATTTTATCCTTACTTTTATTAACTGTTTCCTCAAAATCATTATACAAATTATATAACAATTTGTTATACATTATTTTTATTTCTTTATAAGGATTATCATTGTTAAAAACTTTAGTAATAATAGGCCAAGTAATAGTTCCCATTATTTCTGGATTTGTTAAATCAAAAGATATTTTACTTAATTTTGAAAATATTTGTTTAAACG
>JAOZSU010000084.1:0-1944 GCA_029939475.1 Mycoplasmatota bacterium
TCTGAAGAGTATTCTTATCCAGAAGAAAAAATAAATAAGGCTATCGACAAAGCTATAGAAGATATGAATAATTTAGGAATTAAAGGTAAACAAACAACTCCTTATCTCTTAAAAAGAATAGTTGAAATTACAGATAATAAATCATTAGAAGTAAATATGGAACTTGTTTATAATAATTGTGATTTAGCTGCGAAAATAGCTAAAGAATATTGGAAGAAGTGATTAGATGAAACGAAATAACTATATTAGTTGGGATGAATATTTTATGGGAGTAGCTACACTCTCTGCTAAAAGATCTAAAGATGACTCTAGTCAAGTGGGAGCTTGTATAGTTAATCGAAGAAATAGAATTATCGGGATTGGTTATAATGGATTACCTTATGGATGCGATGACGATGAGTTCCCTTGGGAAAGAGAAGGAGATTTTTTAAATACTAAATATGCTTATGTTGTCCACGCTGAAGCTAATGCAATATTAAATTCGAGTACTGATTTAGAAGGCTCAAGGATTTATGTTACTCTCTTTCCTTGTAATGAATGTTCTAAATTAATTATACAATCAGGAATTAAAGAAGTGATTTATTTAGAAGATAAATATCATGATGATGAGATATTTATAGCTTCTAGAAAGTTATTAGAGGCAGCTAATATAAAGACAAGACAATTAAAAGATTATCATTTGAGGATAGTTCAAGATGAAAGTATTGACTGAATATTATAAGAAATTCCTTTTAGTTTTAATTATTCCATATTTATTTATTTATTTTATTTTATTTGTTCGTATTCCTTTTGCGGTATATAGCCCTGGTGGGATATCAGAAGTTGAGGATTTAATAGAAATTAATTACAATCAAGATAAAGTAATAACTGGGTCAATTTCAACTACTTATATTATGGCAGTTCAACGTCCTACTTATTTTCAGTTTATTTTAGGCACACTTTCTCCTTATGCAAGTATTTCTAATTTATCAACTACTTATGAAACGTATACAAATCAGGAAATAGCTCAAATTAGCTATTTAGATAAAGAGACAAGTGTAGATGCTTCAATAATTATTGCCTATACTTACGCTAAAAAAATTAATCCTGATATTGAAATTAATTATGTAGTGAAGTCATTAGTATATGGCAAAGCTGAATATTTAGACCACTATGATGAAATAAACTTTGGGGATGAATTTATTAAACTTATCGGAGATGGAGGGTATGTTGTAACTGATATAAGTGAAATTTCTGATTATACTAAGGATTCAACTTCATATGATTTTACTTTTAAGAACGAAGATGGAGAAATCTATACATTTACACTTTCAAAAGATTCAGAATATGATAAATTTGGTGTTACTTTAAAGGAATATGCTATCGTAGATAATTCAACTATTTATCCAACTTATACAGAAAGGCAATCTAATATAGGAGGGCCATCCGGAGGCCTATTACAGACTCTAGCTATATATAATCATTTAATTGATGAAGATTTAACTCATGGATTAAAAATTGCTGGTACAGGAACGATTCGTTATGATGGCTCAGTTGGTTATATTGGTGGAGTAGAACAAAAAATAATTACAGCTTATGTAAATAAAGTCGATTTATTTTTTATTCCAAGTTTAGATCCAACATATACATATGATAATTACCAAGTAGCTTTAAAAGTATGTGAGAAATATGGTATAGACTCAGATGGATGGTTAATTCCAGTTTCAAGTTTTGCGGATGCGGTTGCTTATTTAGAAGGGTTAGATGAATCATGATGAAAAATGATACTTGGAAATTACTCGCAAAGGATTTTACAATAAAAGATATCTTAGATTCTTTTATAGGAGCATTTATTTTCGCTTCACTTATCTATGCGCCAATAGCTATAATTTTAGTTGAATTAATTACAGTATTCATGTATCTATTGACATTACTTGTGATTATTATTATAATTTCTTTGTTTGC
>JAOZSU010000084.1:1954-5511 GCA_029939475.1 Mycoplasmatota bacterium
ATGCAACAGTCATTGTTGCATTGTCCTCCAGTAATTTTTGTTTGTTTATGTATTTTGTATCTATTACTTTTGGTATAAAAGTTTAATATTAAAAAAGCAAAATATAAATACAGATATTAAAAAACTATTTACAAAAACAGCTATCATTACAAATATTGTTGTTTTAGTTTTAGGACTTGTTTTCTTATTTGTAATGATACCAATCTTATGGGTGTAGAGTGATAATATGATTATATGGATTTTAGTGATAATTGGATTGGTTGGAATAGACCAATTAACAAAAGCGCTAGTATTAGCGCGTTTTACGTATGAAGGACAGAGTTTACCTGTCATTGAAAACTTCTTTCATATTACTTATGTAAGAAATTCAGGAGCTGTATTTGGGATTTTTCAAGGTTTAGCTGAAACCTATATTATCTTTTTAGTTATAATGGGGATAGCTCTTATATTGTTTGGGTATATGTTCGTTAAAAATGATTTTAAAGATAAGAGAACATTTTGGTATTCTTTAGCTCTTTCTCTATTAATAGCTGGAGCTTTAGGAAATGCAATAGATAGGTTGTTTCAGTTCGACCATAATGTAGTTGATTTTATTGATTTTAGAGGTATTTGGAGTTTTGTCTTTAACTTCGCTGATATGTGTTTAAATGTGGGAATCGCCCTGTTTATCTTTGATCAATTTTTATTAGAACCAAAGAGGAAGAAGTTGAAAGATAATGGAGAATGATTTTGAATATGTAGTAAAACATAGTGATGAATTAATCAGAATTGATAAGTTTATCTCAAATATAGCCAAAGAATTATCACGTTCGCTTATTCAAAAATTATTAAGTGAAGGCCATATTCTTGTGAATGGCAGTGTTGTTAAATCAAGTTACAAGGTTAAGAAGAACGATTTAATAGAAATAGATAAAATTGATGTTTTTGATTATACAATCGTACCTAAGGAAATGTCTCTTGATATTGTTTATGAAGATGATGATTTATTAGTAGTTAATAAACCTTCTGGATTAGTAGTTCATCCTGCCCCAGGCCATTATGATGATACTTTAATAAACGGACTTATGTTTTATATAAATTCTTTGTCAGATATTAACGGAGAATTAAGGCCTGGAATAGTTCACCGAATTGACAAAGATACCTCTGGACTTTTAATGGTTGCGAAGACTAATTATGCACATAATATACTTGCGGATGAATTAAGACACAAAAAGACAAAACGTGAATATATAGCTCTCGTAGAAGGTGTTATTAAAAATAAAAGAGGTAAGATCAACGCACCTATCGCAAGAGATACTAAGAATAGGTTAAAAATGGCAGTCTTAAGTAGAGGGAAAACGGCAGTTACACATTTTGAGGTTTTAGAAACTTTTAAAGATATGACTTTAATTAAATGCATTTTAGAAACTGGGAGAACTCACCAAATTAGAGTTCATATGTCTTACATTGGACATCCTCTTGTAGGAGATTATATCTATGGGAACGCTAAAAATAATGAATTCGGACAATTTTTACATGCGAAAACTCTAGGATTTACTCATCCAAGAACTAATGAGTATATGGAGTTTGATTCTGAGTTACCTCAAGAATTTAAAGAAAAATTAAATGAATTGCGAAAAAAATAACCTTATTTTGGTTGTTTTTTTTTATAAAAACAATCAAATTTGACAAATATATAAAACTTGTTTATACTAAAAATGACAACATTGTCATATAAAGGTGGTGATTTAAATCCCATATAAAACATTTTTTAATCTAAGTAAAGAAAAAAAGGATAGAATAATAGAAGCGGCTATTGATGAATTTGCTAAAAATTCATATGAAAATGCAAAATTATCAAATATTATTCGTCAGGCAAAAATACCAAGAGGTTCAATTTATCAGTATTTTGAAAATAAAGATGATCTCTATTTGTATATTATTGAACTTATTAAAGATAAAAAGATGGAATATCTTGAAAAATTATTAAAGAATGAAGAAGATAAACCGTTTTTAAATCTTTTTAAAGAATTATATATTGCAGGTATTAATTTTGCGGCAGAAAACCCTAAATTTATTAAGATATTTACCAATTTACTTAATTTAAAAGGGAAGATGTATAATAAAATAATAAAAGATTCTATTGTTATTGCAACTACTTACTATATAAATTATATTAAAAACGATCAAGAAAAAGGAAGAATAAGAAAAGATATTTCACCAGAGATATTCGCAAAACTTGTTATCGATTTAACAATGAATATCTCAATAGAAAATATAAAAAACAACGATTATGATAATATTTTAGAAAGGGTTAACCAAATCATTAATATAATTGAACATGGTGTAACTAATGGTGAACGAGATGTTTAAAGTTGAAAATTTATATTTTAAATACCACAATAATGCAGAGGATGTTATTAAAGGAATTAGTTTTGAGATTAAAAAAGGTGAAATTTTTGGATTTTTAGGACCTAGTGGGGCTGGAAAAAGTACTACTCAAAAGATATTGATTAAGATTTTAGAGGATTATCGTGGTAATATTTCTTATAATGGTAAAAATATATTAGAATATGATAATGAATTTTATGAAGATATCGGTGTTAGCTTTGAAATGCCTATCCATTTTTCCAAGATGACAGCTATGGAAAATATTGAATTCTTTTTGAAATTATATAAAAGAAACGCAGACATTGAAAGTTTGATGAAAAGAGTTGGACTTTGGGAATCAAGAGATAAAATGGTAGGGGAATTTAGTAAGGGAATGAAGATTCGCCTAAATATAGTAAGAGCCTTATTAAATAAACCAAAAATGCTATTTTTAGATGAACCAACAAATGGAATAGATCCTGCAAACGCTAAGATTCTTAAAGACTTAATTAAAGAATTTAGAGAATCTGGGGGAACTGTTTTTATTACATCGCATATTATGTCTGATATCGATGAATTATGCGATAGAGTAGCTTTTATAGTTAATGGTGAAATTAAAGAAGTAGATTCTCCAAGAAATCTTAAAATAAAATACGGAAAAAGAGAATTAAAACTAGAATATAAAGAAGATAACATAACTAAAAAAGCAGTTTTTTCAATGGAGGATATAGGTAAAAACCAAGAATTTTTAAACCTTTTACAAACAAAAAAAATAGAGACAATACACAGTGGAGAAACAACCCTAGAAGATATATTTATTAAAGTAACCGGGGTAGGGTTAAAAGATGAATTATAATAGATTATTAGTTCTTGTAAAAGGTGAGTTATCTAGGTTAAATAAATATAATATATTTTCTATAAGTATGTTAATAGCAATAATTTGGGGATTGGTCTTATTTTTTGTGAATGCGACTATATTTAATGCTATATTACCTATTTTATTATTAATAGATGCGACATTAATGAGTATAATATATATTGGTTCAGTGATGTTTTTTGAAAAAAGCGAATCAACCATTTCCACTATGCTTGTGACACCTTCAACTAATAAAGAATTAATATTTTCCAAAGTATTAGCTAATTCAATTCATAATACATTTTCATCAATATTAATAATTATTGTGTTTATCTTTATTAGAGATATTAAA
>JAOZSU010000085.1:0-5486 GCA_029939475.1 Mycoplasmatota bacterium
AACTTCTTAAATTTAAGAAGTTTTTTATTTTTAGATATTGTTTGGTTTATTGAAAATTATTATTATAAATGCTATGATTTTTATATAAAATAAGGAGAAATCATGGAGATTATTAAAACAATAAACTTAAAAAAAGTATTTGATAATAAAATAGTAAAACAAGAGGTATTAAAGGGATTAAATATCTCTATTTCAAAAGGTGATTTTGCGGGAATTGTTGGACCATCTGGTTCTGGTAAAACTACTCTTTTATATTGTCTTAGCAGTTTAGAAGATATAACCAGTGGAAACGTATATATAAACGAAAAGGATATATCTAAATATTCTATAAGGGAAGTTGAAGATTTAAGAAAACATGAAATCGGATTTGTTTTCCAATTCTTTAATTTAATTCCTAATTTGACTGTATATGAAAATATTTTACTAGCTAGAGTCATAGCTAATAATGATGATTCATATATAGATGAAATATTAGAGAAAGTTAGTATGAAAGAATATAAAGAATATTATCCTAACCAATTATCCGGAGGTATGCAACAAAGAGTTGCGATTGCCAGAGCGCTTGTAAACAAGCCTAATATTATATTTGCTGATGAACCAACAGGTAATCTAGACCAAGAAAACGGTAAACAAATAATGGATTTATTAAAAAAACTAAACCAAAAAGAGGGTATTACGGTTTTACTTGTAACTCATAATGAAGATTACTTGTCTTATTGTAATAGAGTATTTCGATTGATTGATGGAAAGATTGTATGAGTAAAAATTGGTTTAAAATACTGTTTGCTTATAGAAATGCGACAGCTAATAAAAAGAATGCATTAGTGGTAATTTTAACCTTATCACTTGTTTTTTGTTTGTTAATTCTTTTATTAGGACTTAATCATACATTCTCAAGAATATATCAATTACAAGCCACAAATGTATATAATGATACAGACATTGTGATTACTTATGATGAGTATTCCATGTCAAGATTAATAAATAATAGATATATCAAAGATGATTATCAAGATGATATATCATATAGTTTGTCTTTTTTTAACTTAAATGTACTTATAAATGATGAAAATGGAAGTTATTATGGATCACTTTTTTCATCTTTACCTTATGAATTTGAAACTTTGGTAGATAGAGATATCTATATCAATGATAATGAAACTATTATTTCTAATTCATATGCAAGAGAACATAATCTTAATGTTGGAGATTCAATTGAATTTACATTAAAAGATAAAACATTTGTATATATTATTAAAGATATTATTCCAGATACCGGTGTATTTACAGGTACTTCTTTTTTCATAGATAAAGAAGCTTTTTATGAAGAATTCTATAATATAGGATTTTTAACAAATCTAGGAAATGTTTTGTATATTAATGTAAAATCGGATACGGACATTAATAAATTAATCACAGATTTAAAAAACGATTCTAATTTTGCCTTCTATAATATATTTCCTACAGTTGATTGGAATTATATTAATAGTAAAGCGATGGATTTAACTTCTGTTATGCTTGGAGTGGGGTTGATAGTTTTAGTTTCGGTTATTATGGTATTAGATTCATTGTTCCCAATTGTATCGAGAGGTTATAGATTGCAAATAGGTATAACTAATACATTAGGAGCTGATAGAAAGTTTATTTGGCAGATATATCTACTGCATTGGTTGATATATTCATTGATTTCTTTTGTTTCAGGAATTATCTTAAGCTATTTTGTAATCAATATAGGGTTACATGAATATGGATTAAATGGATTTATAGGAATAAAACTATTTACAATGATAGAAGCGTTTGCGATTGTATCCTTATTTATAATTATTCGTGCTTATATAGGATTTAAAAATGAAAATCAAATGAGTGTCGCAAAACAAAATCAAGATAAAAGGTATATCAGTTACCATGTTAAATATGTAACTGTGGGTATTAGTTTTGTGCTTATGTTGCTCGCGATGTATTTAAAACAGATACCTCAGAGTTATCGTTCGCTTATAATAGTAGCTACATCTCTATATTTTATGTTTAATCTATCAAGTATATTGCTTATTTATTTATCAAAACTTTTATCAACTGGTAAAGAAAAATCTGTATTCAAGATTTTTCAATTAAAATATTTAAGGACTAATAAACATATTCATCAGTCTTTAAAAGTAGTTTTAATATCGCTGTTATCTTTAGTTTTAATCTTTTCTGTTAGAATTTTTATTTATAAGGCAATCGATGATTTTAATGACATGATGACTTTTGATTTAGCTATTACTAATATTTATGATTATGATGATTCCTTGTTAAACAATGTTCAAAATGATAATAATGTAATAGATAGTGATGCGGGATTATTTTATAGAAATATTACCATTCATTTTAATGAAAAGGATTATCAACCATGTAAATTTTTCGTTTCTATGGATTACAATCAGTTTTTTAATTACTTTAATTTAGATGTAATAGATTATGATAGTCAATATGTTAATGCTGCCAATCCTTATGTTCTATTGCCCTATAATTTTAAGATGGTATATGACATAGAATTAGGGGATGTAGTTACAATTGATTTAAATTATAAGCTTGATAATATACAAGTAGTAGTTGCGGGATTCTTTGATACTGATTTTGATAATATAATATATTCCAATATTGTAAATATAGATGAATATTCATCTACGGCTAAAGCCAATACAATTTTAATTAATACAAATATTAAAGATGAAGAATATCAAATCCTAATACAGGAATACAGTTCAAAGATGTATTTTATTTTAGATCCAGATTTATATTTTAATGATTATATAAATTCCGCAGAAAATGTAATTAATTTCTTTACAGTATTTACATTTTTTATGATAGCTAGTTTTGTTATTATAATATTTAATAACACTTTATTGGTTTTTTATGACATTAAAAATGATATCGCCAAAATAAAAGTACTTGGTGCTGGTAGGTCTATTTTTATAAAGAATTTATTAAAAGAGTATCTGCTTGTATTATCAATTATAATTTCTTTAGGATATATAGAAATATTAATATTATCAGAGCACTTAAAGTATGTAATTTTATTCACGGATTACTATAAAGATGTTTCTAGTAATTTATTGACTAACTTATATGGATGTGTTATTGTAGGAATTGTACTAATATCGAGCTATGTATATTATTTATATAATATAAATAAGATTAAGATAGTAGACGAAATTAAAATGTTATAAGGAGAAAATATGAAAAAAATTATTTTAGCTTTACTTGTAGTTGTAATCAGTTTTGGTATTTTTAGTTGTAATAATGATGGATCTGATTTAGACATTAGTGAAAATGAATTTATTGTCGCACCGACAAATTTAAGTATATCTAATAAGGTTTTGTCATGGGATTCAGTTGAAGATGCCAAGAGATATATTATATTTGCTGATGGAGAAAAAGTAGATACAGTTAAAGAAACCTCATATGATTTTTCTGATTTAGAGGGAGATTGTATTATTTTTCAAGTTAAGACTGAGGCTCCAAGGGGTATGCAAGATTCACCTTTAAGCGCAAGCTTAGCGTATGTTAAAGATAGAGAAGATGAAATTCAAAATATAAGTAATATCTTATTTTATCAAGATTTGCCTTATGTTGAAGAATTTGCAGAAGAACTTGTTAATAAAGGTATGTTAAGCGCAGATGTTAATGAACTATTTACAGAATTTAATAATTTTGTTGCCACAGCTTATGACTCTGAAGATTTAATTGATGTATATAATGCATTGAATGACTTATTATCAAAAGTTGATAATGTTGAAGCTTTAGTATCAGCTATAGTTAAAGTATATTTTCCAACATATATCGATGTATATATTACTGATGCAGAAGCGCAAGTAACATATTATAGTAATTTAAAACAACTATATCCAAATATGGCTGATTATTATCAAACTATGATTGATGGAAGTCAAAAAACATTAGATGCTTATAATGAAGTTAAGCAAATACTAGATACAGATCCTGATAAACTTGTTTTATCAATAACTTCTACCTTGGATTATTTTTTGTCTGTAGAATCTTTGATGACTGAAAGTCTTGTGGAAACATTAGTGTCATTATCTAATGTTGATAATATAAGTGATTTAAATGCATCTGAACTTGAAATAGCTAATGAAGAGATGGTAAATGTTCTTCGAGAAACTATGCCAAGTCAAGAAGATATGATTTTGATTTATCAATTATATGACATAATATTGATGTTATCAGGTTCTGAAACATCTATAAATGCAGACATTGATAATTATCAAGGAAAAATGGCGATAAAATCTTTATATTCTTTAGAAGCTTTTATTAATTTCCTCGATTCTTTAGATGAAAATTATTTTGAAACTGTAGTTTCAGATTTAAAAAATGAATCCACCATTGAAATGGGTTATACTGAGGCAGCTATTCTAACGATAAGTTATTATAATGATTTCAGAGATGACTTTAAAAATCTATTAGATAGTATTTCTAATGTCTTTAATGATGATGAAAAAGAGCTTTTATACAATGATTATACTGATATGGCAGAGGATTTAAATGATAGTTCTTTATATAGTCTAAGTATGAGTTTTCATGATTTACTAGTATTACAAACGACATTTGAAGATGCTTTTGATAAAATGTTGGATGTATTTGTAGAAAGAGATGGAGAACTTTTACGTCTTTACGTGATAATTTCAGAATATAAATATGATTTTGAATCTCAAAGTTATAAAAATGATATTTTAGGTAAAATTTATCAAGAATATGGTGATTATTCTTATGATAGAAATTTAGACACAATTAAATTTTTAAAAGAATTAACTTATGTTTTACAAGGTGGATTTAAAGAAGTAGATAGTGAAGATTATCATTTATTTATTCCATTTATTGCAAATATCTTGAGTGACTATTTAGTAAATGCAAATAAAGAATCTTATGAATCAATTAACTATGATGTTTTAGAAAATTTAATTTCTGCTTTTGTAGAAAATTCAGGAGATATGCAATTTGAGTTAATTGATAATTTATTAAATTATTTAGTAGATGAAAAAGTATTCGATGATTTTTATGCATTAGAGGTTAATATTAAAGAATTAAATTTAGAAGAAGTCCAAGAAGATGCAGAAGTAATTTTCTGGTTAGGTGTCTATGATGATTTTATGAATAACGATAATTCAGAATTGTTAGATGATATAATCACAGAATTCTTTGATCAATTATCTCAAACTAATAATTTAAATGGATTGAATTTAACAGCTGAGCAAGTTGATATTATCGAGACAAATGTTAATAATTTCTTTGAATATATATCAGAAAACTCAGATACAATTATAGGACTCGATTATACTAATTTAAGTACTAATGATAGTTTAACAATTGATGCATTTAAGGCGACTTTGGAGACTTATTTATCAGCAATTAGCGATCAATTGGATGAATAAAGATTTTTTATAAAGAGGTATTAATATGAAGGTTTCTGTTTTAACAAATGATTTATT
>JAOZSU010000001.1:0-19235 GCA_029939475.1 Mycoplasmatota bacterium
ATTGGAGGAATAAAATGAATAATAATATGACTCGTAAAGATGATTATTTAAAAAGGCGAAAACATCTTGAAAATCTAACCGACGAAGAACTTAAAGAAAGATTTTGGAAATTAGCTGATGAAGCAGTTAATCCATTAATCGAATTAGCTTATAAAAACACTACCCCTGCAATAGAGCGCAGTGTTTTACTTCGTATGGGATTTTCTAGTATTGAAGCGGCTAAGATAGTTAATAAAGTATTAGACCATAATTTGATTGGTAAGGGTGCTGGACATGTAGTTTATCGCTATTCTAAATTAAAAGGCTTATCAATAAGAGAAGCTGGTCTTAAACTTATGGAAAACATTGGTTTTGAAGAAGTTTTAGATAGTTTTGGGGTGAAAAAATGAAACCAAATGAAAAGCTTAATATTAGAGAAATTTTAAAAGATTTAGATAAATATGAACCAAGAAGACGAGGTTGGACTTGGAGAGAACCTGTAAAAAATTTGCATATGGGAGACAATGAATACTTAGATGCTTCTAAACCTTTAAAAAATTCCGTTCCACTTCCAGCGGCTAAATATTTCGATAATATTGACCCTCAACCTATACAAGTAATTACTAGTGAAATTGCTTCTGGTCGTTTTGAGGATGATATTCGTCGCATGAGAATGGCTGCTTGGCATGGAGCTGACCATTTAATGGTTATTAGAACTGCAGGTCAATCTCATTTTGATGGGTTAATTGAAGGAACCCCACAAGGTATTGGTGGAGTTCCAATATCAAGAAAACAAATAAGAGCTCAAAGAAAAGCCTTAGATATCATTGAAGATGAAGTTGGAAGGCCTATTAATTATCACTCTTATGTATCTGGAGTTGCTGGTCCTGATATCGCTGTTATGTTCGCTGAGGAAGGCGTTAACGGTGCTCATCAAGATCCTCAATACAATGTTTTATATAGAAATATAAACATGATTCGTTCTTTTGTGGATGCGGCTGAGTCTAAAAAAATTATGAGTTGGGCTAATATTTTACAAATTGATGGAGCCCATAATGCAAACGCTACTGCGATGGTTGCTTGGAAAGTAATGCCAGAACTTATGGTTCAACACGCAATAAATTCTTTGTTTTCTGTTAAATCTGGAATCAAAAGAGAAAATATAGCACTTTCAACCGTTCCTCCTACTGCTTCTCCTGCGCCTGATTTAAGAATTAATTTACCCTATGCTAAAGCTTTAAGAGATTTCTTTAGTGACTATAAAATGAGAGCGCAAATGAATACTAAATATATGGAATCTTCCACTAGAGAAGCCACTGTTACACATGTATTGAATATGATGATTTCTAAATTGACAAGCGCAGATATTCAATCTACTATTACTCCTGATGAAGGTAGAAATGTACCTTGGCATATGTTTAATGTTGAAGCTTGTGATACAGCTAAACAAACTCTAATTGGTTTAGATGGTTTACAAGAATTAGTTGAATTAAAAAGTGAAGGTTATTTACCTGAAAAAGTAAGAGAATTAAAGGAAAGAGCTATTCTTTTCTTCGAAGAATTATTAGAAGTAGGCGGTTATTTTCAAGCAGTTGAAAATGGCTTTTTCATCGATTCTGGAATTTACCCTGAACGCAATGGTGACGGAATTTCAAGAAAAATTAATGGCGGTGTAGGCGCAAATACTGTTTTTGAAAGAGACAAAGATTATTTTGCTCCAGTAACTGCTCATTTTGGCTATAATAATGTTAGTCAATATGGATTAAGCCCTGATGAAAATCCAAGTAAAATAATTGGTGGCTGTACTTTTGAAAATCATTCTAAAATTATATATATTGATGAACTTGATGAAACTGATAATGTTAATGTCCGCATGGAAGAAAATGAAAAATATCGTAATACTAACTTAATTAAGCCAGAGGTTGAATGGCTAGGTGACGGAATAATTGTTGTGGATTTAACCTTACCAACTTCTGTTAAGTACGCTGAAGCAGCTAGTTTAGAAATAGCTAAAAAAATGAATTTATTAGAAGCTGAAGTTATTCACAAAGAAATTTTACATCCAGCTGAAGCCACAAGAATACAGATAAAAGGAAAAGTTAATTTTGATATAGATTTATCAAAACTAACATTACCTGAAGAACCTGATATATTAACAGATAAAGAAATTCGTGATTATATTGAAAAACATCCGATGACTATAGTTGCGGGAACTGTTGGTGAAGATGAACATTCTGTTGGTTTAAGAGAAATAATCGATATTAAACATGGTGGAATAGAAAAATATGGTATTAAATGTATTTATCTAGGTACATCCGTTCCAATATCTAAACTAATTGATGCGGCTATCGAGACTAACGCCGATGCTATTTTGATGTCTACTATTATTTCACATGATGATATTCATTATAAAAACATGAAAAAGATTCATGAATTAGCTATTGAAAAAGGTGTTAGAGATAAATTAATTATTATTGCTGGGGGAACTCAAGTAACTCCTGAAATAGCTAAAAAACAAGGTATGGATGCAGGTTTTGGTAGAGGAACTAAAGGAAACCATGTCGCAACCTTCTTAGTCAAACATAAGGAAACTATGAATGAAAATTGATTGTTTAGTAGCTGAAATTGGCTCCACTACTACTGTTGTTAATGCTTTTGATAACTTGGATAATTCTCCAAGGTTTTTAGGCAGTGGTTTTAGTCCAACAACAGTGTTAAAAGGAGACGTCACTATAGGTTTAAATAAAGCTATTGAAAATTTAAAAAAACAATTGAATGTTACTGAGTTGATTGCTAAAGAAATCTTTGCCAGTAGTAGCGCCGCTGGTGGATTAAAAATGAGTGTTCATGGTCTTGTTTATGAGATGACTGTTAAAGCAGCTAAAGAGGCTGCTCTTGGAGCTGGAGCTAATATTAAAATGATCACCAGTGGTATACTAGATGAATATCAAATTGAGGAAATAAAATCTACTCCTTTAAATATAATAATGATTTCAGGAGGAGTAGATTACGGTGAGCGTAAAACATCGATTGAAAATGCTAAAAAAATAGCTGAATTAAAACTTAATATTCCAATAATATATGCAGGAAATATTCAAAATCAAAATATAGTAAAAAAAATATTTGCGGATAATAACCAAAGTAGGTTTTTATATATATCAAAAAACGTATATCCAAAAATTGATGAATTACAAGTTGATGAAGCTAGAAAGATTATTCAAGAAGTATTTGAAGAACATATTATTCATGCCCCTGGGATGGAAAGAGTAACTTCAATTATTAATGAAGCTATTATTCCTACACCAGGAGCGGTTATGGAAGCTTCCATCTTACTTCAAAAAGAAATAGGTGATTTAGTTACTATTGATATTGGTGGAGCCACTACTGATATACATTCTGTAACCTTTGGTAGCGAGAAAATTGATAAGATACTTATATCTCCTGAACCTTTTTCTAAGAGAACAGTTGAGGGAGATTTGGGTGTTTATATTAACAAGGATAATATTATTAATCTTGCCACGAAGGAAAGATTAATGAAGGATTTAAAATTAGATGAAGGTGATTTGGATAGTCTACTAAAAAATTATCAACCAATTCCAGATAAAGAGCAGTTACCTTTAACTGAGTATTTATCTTTAGTAGCTTTAAAAGAAGCTATTGAAAGGCATGCTGGTAAATTAGTTAATCAATATACAGCTAGTGGAAAAATGACTTACGCCGAAGGTAAAGATTTAACTAATGTTAAATATATTATCGCTACAGGTGGGGCTTTAACAAGACTTCCTGGAAGGTTTGATATTATAAAACAAGTTCTAAATCATAAAAATAGTTTATTATTAACTCCAAATAAAAATAGTCAAATTTTAATTGATGAATTCTATATTATGGCTTCTTTAGGAGTTTTATCAAAAAAACACCCTAAAGCAGCTTTAAAACTTCTAAAACAGAGCTTAGGAATTAGGTGAAATAATGTTTCCTTTGATTATTATTAATCGCAAAAAGTTAATAGACAACATAGAAAATGTTTTAAAAATGAGCAGGGAAAATAATATTCCTTATATTACCTTTGTAGTAAAGGCGTTTTCTGGTAATGAAGAAATTTTATCTATTATTAATTCTACTTCATTAAAAAGCATAGGCGATTCAAGAATTGAAAATTTAAAGAAATTTCAATCTCTACCTATAGAAAAAATGTTATTAAGAATCCCTATGTTAAGTGAGGTAAGAGATGTAATTAAATACGCTGATATTTCTTTAAATTCTGAACTTCCAGTAATTGAAGCCTTAAATGCAGAAGCTAAAGCACAAAATAAAATACATGATATATTAATTATGTTTGATTTAGGAGATTTAAGAGAAGGATTATATTATAAATCTGATTATCTTCCTTTTATCAAAAAAGTTTTATCTCTACAAAATATAAATATTAAAGGTATAGGCACAAATCTAACTTGTTATGGAGGACTTATTCCTGATGAAATAATATTAAATAGATTAGTTCAAATTAAAAATAAAATTGAGAATGGTTTTTCAATAAAACTCGATATTATTTCTGGAGGAAATTCTTCTTCTGTAACTTTATTTAATCAAAACATTATTCCTAAAGAAATTAATCACTTGCGTTTAGGTGAATCTATTTTATTTGGAAAAGAAACTTCATATTCAAAGGAAATAAAAGGTTTAAATCATGATGTATTTTTGTTTCAAGCGGAAATTATAGAATGTAAGACTAAGCCTAGTTTCCCTGATGGAACAATTACTATTAATTCATTTGGCGAAGTTCCTCAAATAGAAGATAAGGGAATGATTACTAGATTAATACTCGCTATTGGTAAACAAGATGTTATCTTAGAAAACTTGGTTCCTATTGATGAAAATCTTTCTATTCTAGGTGGTAGTTCAGATCATTTAATTCTTGAAAGTAAAAATAATAAATATAAAGTTGGAAATATTGTAACATTTAAAATAAATTATCCTGCATTAGTACATCTAATGAATTCTAATTATGTTAAAAAGGATTTTCAATAAAAAAAGTCATCTTATGATGACCTTTTGTGGTTTCTTATAAATGTTATTGTTCCTTCACGTTTAACATCAAATTCTTTCATCTTTTCGAAGAAAGTCAAAGGCTTTACATTACTTCCATAATTTCTTGGATGAAATCCAGGAAACTTCTTTTGAAGAAGTTGGGCTATTAAACTCCAATATCCCCAGCCATCATCTTCTAAGTTTTCTGCGATAATATTTTTTAATTCCATTTTAATTCTTCTTTTTGGAGTAATGGAACTAATTGGTTTTGATTTCTTTTTCGAATTAGATTTTACTTCAACTTTATCTTCTTTTATTTCAACTTCTTTTTCAGCTGAAACCATCTTATCTAAATATGCAAATTGTTCACAAGAGTTTACTAGGGAAATAGGGGTTTTGCTTTCTCCCATCCCAAAAACAAACATATTATCTTCACGTAGTCTCGTTACTAATTTTGTAAAATCACTATCTGAAGTTACTATACAAAAACTATTTACTTTATCTTTATACAAAATATCCATTGCATCAATAATTAATGTAAAATCAGAAGCGTTTTTTCCTGTTGTATAAGCATATTGCTGAACAGGAGTCAACCCAAATTCATTGATTTTTACCTTCCATGGATTAAGTTGTGGTGTAGTCCAATCCCCGTAAACTCTTCGTATAGTAATAACCCCATATTTATTAGCTTCATCGATTATTTTTTCTACATAACTTGAAGATATATTTTCCGCATCTATCAATAATGCTATATATTTATTTTTTATTTCCATAATTCACCTCGTTAATAATATTATAACAGATTTTTAAAAAATCTACTATAAATATATAAATTCAAAACATAAGGAGACTAAATGATGATTCAAAACAATTTACTTAATGATTGGATTAATGAAATCAAATCATTATGTAACCCAGACAAAGTTGTTTTCTGGGAAGGAACAAAATCTGAGTATGATTCTTTATCAGAAGAATGTGTTAGAACTGGAAAAGCTATTAGATTAAATCCTAAAAAGCGTCCAAATAGTTTACTATTTCGTTCTCATCCAAGTGATGTGGCTAGAGTTGAAAAAAGAACTTTTATCTCTACAACAAACAAATATGATGCAGGTCCTACTAATAATTGGATTCCGCCTAAAACTTTAAAGCCAATTATGCTTGATTTATTCAAAAATTGTATGACTGGTAGAACAATGTGGGTTATTCCTTTTTCAATGGGTCCAGTTGGTCATGGATTTTCTAAGATTGGAGTAGAAATTACTGACAGTCCATATGTTACGTTAAACATGCATATTATGACAAGAACAGGTAATGAAGTGCTTAAATTAATTAACAATGGTACTTCATTCGTTAAATGTCTTCATTCAGTTGGATATCCTCTTAAAAAAGGTGATGTAGATCCCGCTTGGCCATGTGCTCCTATAGAACATAAATATATATCTCATTTTCCTGAAGAAGATATGATTTGGTCTTATGGATCTGGATATGGAGGAAATGCTCTTCTTGGTAAAAAATGTTTTGCATTAAGAATAGCTTCAAATCAAGCTAGAAATGAAGGCTGGTTAGCTGAACATATGCTTATTTTAAAACTAACTGACCCAGACAATAGAGTTCGTTATATTACAGGAGCCTTTCCAAGTGCTTGTGGTAAAACAAATCTAGCAATGATAAATCCAAGCCTTCCGGGATGGAAAGCTGAAACCTGTGGTGATGATATCGCTTGGATGCAAGTTAAAGATGATGGAAGATTATACGCTATTAATCCAGAAAACGGCTTCTTTGGAGTAACATCTGGAACATCGATAAAATCTAATCCTACTGCTATAGAAACTATTAAACGAGATACTATTTTCACAAACACTGCATTAACTGATGATTTTGATGTTTGGTGGGAGGATTTAACAGAAGAAGTTCCAGATCATTTAATTGATTGGCATGGTAATGATTGGTATAAAGGTGATCCTATAAGACCAGATCATCCAAACGCTAGATTCACAGCTCCGCTAACAAATTGTCCAAAACTCGCTAAAGAGTATGAGGAGTCAGTTCCTGTTTCTGCTATTTTATTTGGGGGTAGAAGACCATCTACAATACCTTTAATTCATCAAAGCTTTAGTTTTAAACACGGTATTTTTATCGGTTCTATTATGGGTTCTCAAATAACAGCCGCAATCTTAGATGAAAGTGTCGGTAAAATAAGAAGAGATCCTTTCGCTATGTTACCATTTATTGGATATAATATAACTGATTATGTAAATCATTGGTTAGATATTTATCATAAATCAAATGATGATTTACTACCTAAAATATTTTTTGTAAACTGGTTTAGAAAAGATGAAAATAACAAGTATATTTGGCCAGGATTTGGTGAAAATAGTCGTATTTTGAAGTGGTTACTTGAAAGAACAGACAATGTTTTAAATTATCACGAAACTCCAATAGGTTATGTACCTGATATAGATAAATTAGATACTTCAAACTTAAATATTTCTGAAAAAAATTTGAAGACTTTATTTGAAGTAGACAGAGATGCTTGGATAAAGGAAATAAAGTCAATAGATGAATACTATAATAAAGTTTATGGTTCTAAACTTCCTAAAGTATTAAAAGAGGAACTACAGGCTCTAAAAAATAGGTTTAATATCTAAATTTTAAACATTTTAAAAAGGCCATATTTTGTAAAATATAGCCTTTTTTATTAAGTATCAATATTAAATATTAATTATTGATAATATATTTAACTGTTTTGTTATCTAAATATCTGCCTAAATTCATAACTATTAACTCGTAAATTCTTCTTGCCATATGATTACTTGAGGAAGCGTTATGAGGTGTTATATACAAGTTGTCTAAATTCCAAAGCTCACTATCACTAGGTAAGGGTTCAGGATATACAACATCAATTCCCGCCCCTCTAATTATGCTCTGTTTTAAAGCTAATATCATATCTTTTTGTTTAACTGTTTCCCCTCTACCAACATTTATAAACAAGGCGTTTTTTTTCATATTTTTGAATTTATTAAAATCAAACATGTACCGAGTATTACGGTTTAATGGCAAGGTCATTATAACATAATCAGCGATATTTAATGCCTCGTTTAATTCGCTTTCCATTACTATAATTTTATCAAAGTTTTTTTCATTTAAATGTTTTTTGCGATATCCTATGATAAACATGTCAAAAACTTTAAATTTCTTAGCTAATTCTTTCCCTATAGAACCTACTCCAAGTATTAATGCAGTTGAGTTTGTCAATTCAAATTCTTCTTGAATTGGACTCCATATTTTATTTTTTTTAGATTCTATATAATGAGAAACATTTCTATTAAAATAAAATATTTTAGTAAAAACATCTTCCGCTATTGATTTTGAAAAAACATTTTGTGCTGATGAGAATACAATGTTATTTTCTTTAAATTTCTTTAAATTTATACCATCATATCCAGCCATTAAATATTGAATCCATTTTAAATTAGAATATTCATTAACATTCATATTCTTAACTATTTTTGGCATCGCAATCAACACTTCTATTTCAGTTTTTCTCGATAAATCTGTCACAAATTCAATATTTGGATATTTATTTTTTAGTTGAATAAAATATTTTTTCCCTATTAAATTATAATCTATATATACAACCATTCTAAACACCTCTTATAATAAATATATTATTAATAAAAGGATTTGAAAATCAAATCCTTTTTAAATTATCCATACATTTTTGTAATAATCCAATATACTAGTCGTTTTGGTAAAATTCTACTTAATAAGATAAGTATTTTATAGGAAAGTCCCACTGTAACATGTATAGGCATGTTCTTTCTTTTTACGAGTCTATCTATAACTTTTACTACAGACATTGGACTCATACCATTCTGTTCATCATGTTCCATTTTACTAATCGATCTTTTTATACGATCTTTATACAGTTCATTTTCTACTACATTTGGTTGAAAACGATTGTCTGTAAAACTTGTTTTGGTATCCCCTGGTAAAACAGTGCTAACTCCTATATGAAATGGTTTTAGTTCTATGCGTAAACCTTCTGTAAAGCGATGTATAGCTGATTTTGACATAGTATAAAATGTCTGAAAAGGTATAGTTAATTCTCCTGCAACTGAACCAATATTAATAATTTTTGCATCACTTGATTTTCTAAGTAATGGAATCATTTGTCTAGAAATATAAAATTGTCCAAGTACATTTATTGACATTATTTTTTCAGCTTCTTCATACGTTGTATATTCTAAAGCGCCTGAAATTCCTATTCCAGCACAATTAACTAATACATCTACATAATCAACTTTTTTAGCTATTTCTTCTGCAGCTCGTTCAATGTCTTCTTTTTTTCCAAGGTCACATAAAATATAATCGTATTTATATTCTTCTTTAGGATAACTTCTAGATAATCCTATTACCTTATGCCCTTGACTATAAAAATAGTTAGCCGCTTCTTTACCTATTCCGCTTGAAGCTCCTGTTATTACAAATACTTTATTTTTCTTTTTCATTTAAATATACCATCAATTCTTCATCAGATTTAGGTAAATTATTTAATACATCAGCTATAATTACAATAGCCTCATCCATTAATTCTTTTGAATGAGTTGATGTATAGCTTGTTCTTATGAGACATTCACCTTCAGGTGCAGCTGGAGGTAATACTGGATTAACATATACTCCTCTTTCGAACAATTCCTTACAAGCAACTAATGTTCTTAACATTGTATATGTATAAATAGGAATAATTGGAACTATTGAATTTTCAATTATATTTAATCCCTTTTCTTTTAATCCTTTACGTACATAAGCAGCTATATCTAGTAATGCTTTTGAACGTTCTGGTTCTGCTTTAAGAATTCTTAAAGCTTCTAAAGCAGTAGCAGCGTTAGCTGGTGTTATCGCAGCGGCGAATATAAATGGTCTTGATTTATGTTTTACATATTCAACTACACTTTTACTAGCTGCCATATAACCGCCAAGACTTGCCAAAGATTTAGAAAATGTTCCCATAATAATATCAATTTCATCTTCTAATCCATAATATTCAGCTGTTCCTCTTCCGTGTTCTCCTAAGACACCAAATCCATGAGCATCATCTACCATTACTCTCGCTCCATATTTTTTAGCTAGTCGAACTATTTCTGGAAGATTTGCAATATCACCACTCATGGAGAAAACTCCATCAGTAACTATTAATTTCCCTTTATTAGGATTTGCTTTTTTAAGTTGTTGTTCTAAATCTTGCATATCATTATGAGTAAATTTAATCATTTTAGCAAATGATAATCTCGCACCATCATAGATGCTTGCGTGGTTTTCTCTATCCACAAATAACAAATCATTTCTTCCAGCAATCGCAGAAATTATTCCTAGATTGGTTTGAAATCCAGTTGAAAATGTTACACAAGCTTCCTTGTGTAAAAATTCAGCTAATTCCTTTTCAAGAATTACATGAGTAGTTAAAGTTCCATTCAAAAATCTAGACCCAGAAACTCCAGATCCGAATTCTTTCATTGCTTTTACTCCCGCTTCAATAACTCTAGGATCTCCTGTTAACCCCAAATAGTTATTAGATCCTATCATAATTTCTCTTTTCCCTTCCATAGAGACAACAATATCTTGTCGTGACTCTAAAGCATGGAAATACGGATATATTCCAAGTTGTTTAGTTTCCTCAACGGTTTTGTAGTCATAGCATTTTTTAAATAAATCCATATATACCCCCAAATAAAAAGAATATGACTTAAATATCACTTGATAATTATATCACATTCTTTTTTCTTTGTATATATATTATTCTGTTCTTAAAGCAATAACAGGATCTTTCTTCGCAGCTATTCTAGCTGGCAATAATCCCGCTACTATTGCGAGAGTAATACTTATCAATATTAATACAATGGCTGCAATTGGATTTAAGCTTGCGACATTTTTAATATCTGCAAAATGTTCGATAATTAGATTTATAGGTATTAATAATAATAAGCTTACAATAATACCAGAAAGACCAGCCCCAAATCCGATTATGATATTTTCTACATTAAAGATTCTTGATATATCTTTCTTCCTAGCTCCAAGAGCCCTTAATACTCCGATTTCTTTTGTCCTTTCAATTACTGAAACATATGTGATAATTGAAATCATAATAGAAGAAACTATCAATGAAACTCCTGTAAAGGCTATTAAAACAACTGATATTGTATCAATAACTCCTCCAACCATCGCGGTGAATGTAGCTGCCCTATCTATATATGATACTTGTTCATTTTCAGGCTTGTCTACATTATATGCATCTAAGTATTCTTTGACTTTTTCTTTATCATCAAAATTATTAGGATATAAGCTTATAGATTTTATACCTCCAACTTCGTTTGGATAATTTTGATAAATATAATTAGTAAGTTCTGATGTGTATCCTAATCCATTATATAAAAGCGCAACATTCGATGATTCTTTTTGCCTAATTATTCCACTTACAGTTACTGTTAGGGAATCATCTGGGTCACTTGTTAAAGGATCGTAAACACCGATATATAATTTTAATGTTGAGCCTATGATATCTGAAAAATCAACTTCTGTTTCATCAGTTATATCTAGCCCTAAAATTCTAAGTGTTGAT
The DNA here is from genome assembly GCA_029939475.1 of Mycoplasmatota bacterium. Taxonomy (GTDB): domain Bacteria; phylum Bacillota_I; class Bacilli_A; order Izemoplasmatales; family Hujiaoplasmataceae; genus 4572-104. The sequence continues at coordinate 11,627 of JAOZSU010000001.1, forward strand.
TTAAAGATACGGTTATATTCATCAACTACTAAAACTACTTGAACATCGCCATTATCTAAATCATTTTGTGGTAAAGATCCATAAATTAAATTATAGTTTTTATCAAAAACACTACCATCTGGCAATAATGTAAATAAGTTCATTGCCTCTTCATAAGGGCTTGAGGCTACATCGCCAGAATTAATTGATTCTGCAAAAACAGGCACAAATACATTTCCTAATCCAGAAACATTAAATTCTTGTAATAGGGACATATTTACATATTTTTCATATTTTACTCCAGCTAGAGTTTCTTGACCTTCATTTTCAACATAGTCTTTTACATATTCTACATAATCATCTGTAATTGTATTTGGTTGTAAAAAAGACATTAATTCGCTTTCATCAAATACTATTGCCTTATCCATATCAGGATATTCAATATAATTTTCTTGGTTATAGTTTTGAAGCTTTTCCAAATCTAATTTTGACTCTGTAATACTTATAGGGTATCCCGCTAAGGTATCTTGTTCAAAATCTTGAATTTGTTGGTCTAATCCATTAGAAAGAGATAATATTAAAGCTATTCCTATTATCCCAATACTTCCAGCTAAAGCTGTTAAAATAGTCCTACCTAGTTTAGTTCTAATATTATTTAAAGAAGAGACAAACGCTGTTTTAAAAGACATTGATGTCTTTTTAAATTTAATTTCACTGGCTCCAAATATATCTTCATCAACCGGTTTAGAATCGGAAATGATTTTACCATCTTTCAATTTAATTAATCTAGCAGCGCATTTTTTAGCTAATTCTGAATCATGGGTTACTAATATTACTAATTTTTCTTTAGCAATTTCTTTAATTAATTCCATTATTTGAATTGATGTTTCTGAGTCTAAAGATCCAGTTGGTTCATCAGCTAAAATAATTTCCGGATTGTTAGCTAAAGCTCTCGCAATAGCTACTCTTTGAGATTGTCCTCCTGATAATTGATTCGGACGTTTATGGATATGATCTAAAAGTCCTACTTTATCAAGCACTTCTGTAGCTCTTTTTATTCTTTCAGTCTTACTAACACCACTTAAACTTAATCCCATCTCAACATTTTGTAAAACTGATAGATGAGGAATTAGATTATGCGATTGAAAAATAAAGCCTATACTATTATTGCGATACATATCCCAATCACTATCTTTAAAATCTTTTGTGGATCTTCCATTTATTAGTAAATCACCTTTGTCTGCGTGATCTAATCCACCAATAACATTTAATAAGGTTGTTTTTCCGCAACCAGAAGGCCCTAAAACAGCTACGAAATCTTTAGTTTTAAATTCAACGCTGACATTGTCTAATGCGTTTTGACTGAATTCCCCGATTGTATATGATTTACTTATATTTTTTAGTTTAAGCATAATTATCTCCTCCATAACCATTTTTGATTATTTCTAACATATCTTCTAATAATTGTTTTGATTCTTCTTTATTAAGTTCTAAAATAAATGTTTTTAATATTACATTTCGAAACATAGTCAAAGCTAAATAAATAACTTTTTTTATATACTCTGTATCGTTAATTCTAAATTGTGATATATCTAATATAGATATTAAACTATCAATTTGTCCATCAAAGGAAATTCCACCTTTCATTGATTTTATATTTTTATCAGGACGTTCTTGGAAATAAGCTATTACGTTTTTAAACAAATTACGATATGTTGAATCATTATAATAATCAAATACGATATCATGGTAAATTATCATAAATATATCCAATTTAATAGGTAATTTATCTATTCTTTTCCTTATTTCATCAAGTATTTCTTGTTTTATTTTTTTCATAATATAAATAGTCAAATCCTGAATATCTTCAAAGTACATATAAAAACTACCTCTAGATATTTCTGCTTGTTTTATAATATGATTTATTGATGCTTTTCTAAAAGAAACTGTTGAAAATTCTTGAATTGAAGCTTCAATAATTTTATCTTGTTTTTCTTTTGGTAAATTTAAAAATGTTTTAGTTGGCATAGATTTCACCTCTAGCCGTATTATATATGACAACTTGTCATATGTCAAGGAAAATATATATCTTCACGAAATAATCATAAAAAAAATGGACCTTATAGATCCATTGTTTTATTTCTTTGAAGCTTCTCTAAAGATTTTTAATCCCTTATCAGTTAATTCATGCTTAACCATTTGTTTTAATACCTTATATGGTATTGTGGCTATATCTGCGCCAGCTTTCATAGATTGATCAACATGATTTAAATGTCTAATTGATGCCGCTATGATTTGAGTTTTAAATCCATAAGTCTTAAACATTTCTTTGATGTCTTTAACGAGTTCAAATCCAGCATCATCACGCCCTGTTAAATCATCTAATCTTCCTAAGAAAGGCGAAACATAAGTAGCACCTGCTGTAGCTGCCATTAATGCTTGTGAGGTAGTAAAAACTAATGTTACATTAGTTTTAATACCTAATTGTGATAATTCTTTAACCGCTTTTACGCCTTCAATAGTCATTGGTATTTTAATAACGATATTTTTATGCATTTTTACATATTTTTTAGCTTCTTCAACCATGCTTGAAGCATCGCTTTCAGCTACTTCAGCACTGATTGGCCCATCAATCAACTTAACTATTGATTGCATAGCATCAATTAATGTAATACCTGATTTGGCTATTAATGATGGATTAGTTGTAACACCTGAAATAATACCCCAAGTGCTAACTTCTTCAATTTCTTTGATAATGGCTGTATCAATAAATATTTTCATGATTCCTCCTAATTTAAAAGATTATTTATTCTTTCTAATAAATCAATCTTTAATTTATTTATCTTATTTTCAATATCTATTATAACATTTTTATATTCAGAAACTAATTTTTTTTGACTTAATCCTGATAAATTTATTTTAACATTCAAAACACCACCAATACATGCAGTGTGAAATAACAGTATCGATACACCTTGATCAGAAATTGTATTTTTATTTGAATTTTCTATTATTAAATCCATTTTTTCCATCATTTTTAGAGATAGTTTAGCTACTTCTAATGGCACTTTAATAGAATCTATAGTAGCTTTTTCTATAGCTTCTTTTCTTTTTGCGATTTCTTCTTCTGTGGTTTTTGGCATTTTAAAAGCAGCCATCACTTTATTGAATGCTAAAGTATCTTCATCAATATATTTAATGAATTGTTCATTTGCATTTTTAAAAGCTTTGGTTTCATCAACATATAATTTTTGAATGTTTTCAGATAATGTTTTAAATTTTTTCTTATTTACTGTTAGATTAGCCACCATTTGTACTAAAGACGCTGCGTTAGCTCCAGCTAAAGCACTAACACTTCCGCCACCTGGGGCAGGCGATTTGGAAGCCAATTCCTCTAAAAAATTATTAATACTATAATCAACTAATTTCATCGTTTCACCTCTAATATTTGACGATTATTTACCACTAAATTACCATTTTTAAATACTGCTTTTGTATGATTTATTCCATAATGATAGATAAAGTAATCTATATTTTTAGCATCTAATAATACTAAGTCTGCCAATTTACCCTTCTCTATAGTTCCAATTTTCTTTGAAATATCTAAACTATATGCAGGATTAATTGTCGCTGCGGTCAAAATTTCATATGGCAACATGCGTAACTTATTACCAGCTAATTGTAAAGTTAACTGATAATTTTCTGAAGGTGTAGATCCAGGATTATAATCACTAGACAACGCTACAGCTATTCCTTTTTCAATCATTTTTCTAGCCTTTGCATATTCTTTATTTAAAAAGAATGAAGTAGACGGAAGCAGGTTAGCTATAGTATTAGTTTTGGCTAGCAAATCCATATCTTCCTCTTTAATAGCCATTAAATGATCTACTGTTTTAGCTTGCAATTTTAAAGCCGCTTCAATACCGCCTATTGAATTTATCTCATCTGTATGTACTCTTAATTTGAATCCTAAACGCTTAGCTTCTTCAAGTATTTCCTTTGTCTCAGATGCATTAAATGCTCCCACCTCACAAAAAACATCAACTGCCTCGGCTAAGTTTTGTTTTTTAATAAGTTTTAAATCATTTTTAACTGATAGTATATATTCTTCTCTTCTATCTAGATATTCTTTAGGAATAGCGTGAGCTCCAAGGTAAGTTATATGAATATCTATTGGATGTTCTTGATTTAATTTATGCAATACCTTTAATAATTTTATTTCATTTTCTAAGTTAAGCCCATATCCAGATTTAGCTTCAAGAGTAGTCACTCCAAATAAAAGCATTTCATCTAAAGATTTCTTAGCTTGGCTATAGAGTTCTTCAAAAGATGCTTTTCTAGTTTTAGCGACTGTGTTTAAAATCCCTCCGCCTTGTTTAAGAATTTCTAAATAATCAACACCAGCTATTTTTTTAGCAAATTCATCTTCTCTTGATCCACCAAAAACAAGGTGGGTATGAGAATCAATTAATCCAGGTATACAAATTAAGTTTCTTGCATCATAGGTTTCATCAAACAAAGATTCTAGGCCTGAAAAATCCATTCCAATCTCCTGAATCATATTATTCTTTATCACAATATAAGCATTGTGATATTCTTTTATTTTATTCATGTTTTCACCTTTAACTGGTGGCTTTTGTATGGAGGTGTAACATGTTTTAATATTCTTTATTAAAATAGTTTTTTCCATTATATCTCCTATAGAAAGTATTCTATAATTTTCTCTTCACTAAAGTCTCTAAACAACATATACTTAGAAACATCCTCTACTATTTGTTTAAGGCTGTATTCTTCAGGCATCTTTAAATTATTAACTTCATAATAATATTTTAAGGATCTTACCAAAGCATCTTTAGGAACAAGGCCAATGATTTCAGCTCCGGTTACTTTAATATGATAACGCAACGCTTCCATTTTTACTGTTTCAAAAATACGGTAAATTGGATTCTTTTTATAATTTAAGATATTCATAGTAACTTGAGTATGTCCTCTGTTTTCTAGATAAACTGGACCTGCTTGAATGTATTGAAATCCTCCTGAAGATTTTCTAATAACTTTAGCAATATTTTTAGTTGGAGTAATATCTTCCGTTTGTAAATCAATATTATAAGCTATAAGAAAATCTCTAGCGCCAACAGCTACACAACCAAAAGTAGGATGAATTTTAGCTTCTCCAAAATCAGGTTTCCACTCAGGTTCTAATATTTTAGTTTTCATTCCTTCAAATTCGCCTTTGCGAATATTTGGTAAAGAAATTCTTTCCTCAAATTTAGCAGCTTTTGCATATAAATAAGTTGGGATATTATATTCTTCACTTATTCTTTTTGCACATTCATTTGCGTAATCTACGCATTCTTTCATTGTTACATCAGAAATTGGGATAAAAGGAATTACATCAATAGCTCCCATTCTAGCATGTTCACCAGTATGATGGTTTAAATCAATTTCCTCTAAGCATACTTCTGTAAGTTTTAAAATTAAATCAATCATCTTTTTTGGTTCACCAATCAATGTAACTACTGTCCTATTATAGTCGGCATCAGATTCATAGTTAACTAATTTAACAAATTTATCAGATTTTACAACTGACATAATTCTTTCTATTTTATCTATATCTCTTCCTTCGGAAAAATTAGGTACACACTCTACTATCTTCATTATAGTCCACCCTTTTTATAATTAGATTTTACCAAGTTTAAAATCATTTCTTCATCTGTAGTATATGGAATAGTTATGGTTGAATTATTATCGATATTATTGTATTCACTTGCAGTTTCAATTGAGTGATTGTTTCTTGCCCAAGCTCTTCTTGAAACTCCAGCCATAACATCATAAAGCATAGCGCTTTGTAGGATTTCATCTACTCTTTTTGAACCATCTAAAACCATACCGTATCCACCATTGATAACCTTCCCAATACCAACTCCTCCACCGTTGTGAAGAGTTACTAAAGACATGCCTCTAGATGCATTTCCTAAAGCTACTTGGGTAGCCATATCAGCCATTATATTTGAACCATCTTTGATATTGGATGTTTCTCTAAATGGAGAATCCGTACCTCCTGCATCATGGTGATCTCTTCCAAGCATAATAGGTCCGATTTCACCATTTCTAACCATTTCATTAAATTTTAAAGCTATTTTAAGTCTTCCATAAGCATCTTGATAAAGAATTCTTGCCTTTGTGCCGACAACGAGTTTATTTTTTTTAGCATCGCGAATCCAATTATAATTATCTAAGTCTTGGAAGCGTCTGTCTTTATCAATACAGTTCATTGCGGCTTTATCTGTTTTATCTAAATCTGAATCTTTTCCACTTAGACAAACCCAACGGAAAGGTCCATATCCATAATCAAATAGAATAGGTCCCATGATATCTTCAACATATGAAGGCCAAATGAATCCATCTAAGTCATTTTCTCCATTGCGACATATTTCTGTAATACCAGAATCATAAATTGCCTTCATAAAGGAATTTCCATAGTCGAAGAAATATGTTCCTTTAGCTACAATTTTTTTAATTACTTCAAAGTGGCGATGTAAAGTTTCATCGACTAGTTTTTCAAAATTAGCTTTATCTTCTTTTAAAAGTCTAGTTCTTTCTTCAAAAGTTATACCACTAGGACAATATCCTCCATCATAAACTGCGTGACAACTTGTTTGGTCGCTTAATAAATCTATATAAATATTTTCTCTATCTGCGTATTCTAATAAATCAACTATATTTCCATAATAAGCTATAGCTTTAGCTTTGCCCTTCTCCATAGCTTCTTTCGCAAGAAAAAATGCTTCTTTTTCACTACGAGCAATTTCAGAAACCCATCCTTGGTTATATCTAGTTTCAATTCTAGAATAATCAACTTCAGCTATAATTCCTACTCCACCACAGATTTCAATTGACTTACCTTGAGCACCGCTCATACCTCCAAGTCCTGAAGATACGAATAATTTACCTTTAAGGTTCGCTTTTTCAGGTAATCCAAGTTTAGCTCTACCAACATTCAATAAAGTTGAATATGTGCCATGTACAATGCCTTGTGGACCGATGTACATCCATCCGCCAGCTGTCATCTGTCCATAATTAGCTACCCCTAAGCTAGATGCTCTATTAAAGTTATGTAAATTATCAAATTCGCCTATCATAAGTCCATTAGTAATAATAACTCTTGGAGCTCTTTTATGGGATTTAAACAATCCAAGAGGATGCCCTGACAATAAAACCAAAGTTTGTTCATCATTCATAACCTGTAAATATTTTCTTGCTAAATGATATTGCATCCAATTTTGAAATACAGAACCCGTTTCTCCATATGTAATCAGTTCATAAGGATATAAAGCTATTTCAAAGTCAAGATTATTGTCAATCATAACTTGAAAAGCTTTACCTTCTAAAGTATTTCCTTCATAAGAATCAATTGGTTTACCAAATATTCTTCCTTTAGGACGAAATCTATAACCGTATATTTTACCTCTAGTTAAAAGTTCTTCTAAAAATTCAGGCGCTAAAGTTTCGTGCCATTCCTTAGGTATATATCTAAGTGCATTTTTTAACGCTAAAGCAGTTTCTGATTCAGTTAAAGTAAATTCTCTTTTTGGAGCTCTTCTTATACCTTTTATAAATTCTTTTTTTT
>JAOZSU010000086.1:0-5430 GCA_029939475.1 Mycoplasmatota bacterium
GCGCCGAATGTAGTACCTTTGGGTGCGAGACTAGGACGTTGCCAGGCTACTTTCTAACTAAAAAAGTCTTTGATTTTAAAATCAGAGACTTTTTATTTTTTATTATTTTATATGTTAAATATTTTACTGCTCGTTATTAATTAAAATTTCTCTTTTTTTGTTAGAACTAGATACAACGATTTTATAAAAATCATTATCAACTTCAACTGTGATTTTTCCGCTGCCATGTGCATTTTTAAATATATTAATTCCATATTTAGCCCCAACAGATAACACTCTATCGTTATATTTGTATTTACATCCTTTATAATCTAAGTAACTTGAAGATGTCAAAAATGTAATTTCATATTGATTTTCACCAGTTTCTGAATATGTTATCATAACATCTTATGAATCATCACAAAAAGTGAAACCAAATAACATCCAATCAAAAGTAATCGATAAAAAAATCAGTATTATAGTACTAGATGATATAATCAATATTTTTTTCATTTATTCTCCTAAAATTCATTAATTATACAAAAAATTAAACATTACATAATATTCCAATATTCATAGATATATCTTATTTGTAATTATATTTTAAAAAATAATAAATTTTAAATAATAAAATTAAATTAAAATGTAAGTGTTTATATCATGTTATTATTAAAACGTCTAAATATTGATGTTTAACCTTACATATTTTATTTTATATAAGAAGTATATATAGGTAATTTTTTAATTATATAATAATTTTTATTTTGAAAACATTTTCATAAAAAAAGATTAGATTTTATATATAAAATAGGGTATAATACTTGAGGCTAAATATCTAAAGAAAAAAATACTTGACGCACCTAGATATGTAGTGTATAATTATTACGCTTTGATATATATAAATAAGGAAGGTTGCCCAGCAACCTTATAAAAAAGAGAAAAGCACACCTCCAGGGTGTGTGGTAAAGAAAGGAGGAAGATGCAATATGCCTACAATTAATCAATTAATCAAAAATGGACGTCATAATAAAGTTAAAAAATCTAAAGCACCACAGTTAAATATAGGGTTTAATAGTTTGCAAAAAAAATACATAAATTCAAATAGTCCACAAAAGCGTGGGGTATGTGTTAGAGTTGCGACTATGACTCCTAAGAAACCAAATTCAGCTTTAAGAAAATATGCACGTGTTCGTTTATCGAACGGTGGTGAAGTTAATGCATATATACCTGGTATTGGACATACATTACAAGAACATAGTGTTGTGCTAATTCGTGGTGGTCGTGTTAAAGATTTACCTGGTGTACGTTATCATGTTGTTAGAGGAACATTGGATACGACTGCTGTTGAAGATAGAAGACAAAGTCGTTCTAAATATGGAGCAAAAAAACCAAAAAAATAATTATTTTAAATACTAGAAATTTGAAAGGAGGAAGTAATTATGCCTCGTAAGGGAAAAATAGCAAAAAGAGATGTCTTACCAGATCCGATATATAATTCAAAATTGGTTACAAAATTAATTAATAATATTATGCTTGATGGTAAAAAAAGTACAGCTCAAAATATTTTATATAATGCATTTGAGCGTATTAGAGAAATTTCAGGGAAAGAACCATTGGAAGTATTTAATGAAGCATTAAATAATATTATGCCTGTATTAGAAGTTAGAAGCCGCCGTATTGGTGGACAAAACTATCAAGTTCCTAGTGAAGTTAGACCTGATAGAAGAGTTACGTTGGGACTTAGATGGTTAGTGCAATACTCTCGTTCAAGAAATGAAAAAACTATGGATGAGAGATTAGCAAAAGAAATCTTAGATGCATCAAATAATGTTGGAGCATCAATTAAGAAGAAAGATGATATGCACAGAATGGCTGAAGCAAACAAAGCTTTCGCTCATTATAGATTTTAATTAAGAAAGGAACATAGTTATGGCACGTGAATATAGTTTAGAAAATACACGTAATATTGGTATCATGGCACATATTGATGCTGGTAAAACCACAACAACAGAACGTGTCTTATTTCATACAGGTAAAATTCATAAAACGGGAGAAACTCATGATGGAGCTTCCCAAATGGATTGGATGGAACAAGAACAAGAACGTGGAATTACTATAACTGCTGCAGCAACTACCGCTTTCTGGAAAAATCATAGAGTTAATATTATTGATACCCCAGGACATGTTGACTTCACTGTTGAAGTATCAAGATCATTACGCGTACTAGATGGGGCCGTAACGGTGTTAGATGCTCAAGCGGGAGTTGAACCCCAAACTGAAACAGTTTGGAGACAAGCAAATGAATTTAAAGTACCAAGAATAGTGTTTGCAAATAAAATGGATAAGATTGGAGCGGATTTCGCTTATTCAGTTAAAACTATCCATGATCGCTTAGGTGAAAAAGCCGAAGCAATACAATGGCCAATTGGAGCCGAAGATAATTTTACTGGAATTATCGATTTGGTTACTATGAAAGCATATCACTTTGATGGTGGTCCAGATGAAAATTATCAAGAAATAGAAATACCTGCTGATTTAGTAGATATTGCTAATAAGAGAAGAACATTATTAATCGAAACATTATCTGATTTTGATGAAGAATTAATGATGACTTATTTAGAAGGTGAAGAGATTCCTGTTGAAATGCTAAAGAATGCAATTAAAACCGCTACACATTCAGTTAAATTTTTTCCAGTAATGTGTGGAAGCGCATTTAAAAATAAAGGCGTTAAATTCATTTTAGATGCAGTTATTGATTATTTACCTTCACCAATCCAAGTACAACAAATACATGGATTTGATAGTCATGGAAGAGAAGTGGGTATTGTTCATGATGATAATAAAGATTTTGTAGCATTAGCTTTTAAAGTAATGACTGATCCATATGTAGGTCGTGTAACATTTTTTAGAGTTTACCAAGGAGTTGCAAAAAAAGGATCTTATATCTATAATGCAACAAAGGGTAAGAAAGAACGTTTAGGAAGAATATTGCAAATGCATGCTAATTCTCGTACTGAAATAGATGAAGTATATTCAGGAGATATAGCTGCTGCAGTAGGATTAAAAGATACAATTACTGGAGATACATTATGCGCTACAAACAGGCATATTGTTTTAGAGACAATGAAATTTCCAGAACCTGTAATTTCAGTTGCAATTGAACCTAAAACAAAAAAAGATCAAGAAAAAATGGGAGTTGCTCTTCAAAAATTATCAGAAGAAGACCCAACATTCAAAACATACACAGATAAAGAAACGGGACAAACTATTATTTCTGGTATGGGAGAATTGCATTTAGAGATTATTGTTGATAGAATGAAGAGGGAATTCAAAGTAGAAGCTACAGTAGGTAATCCTCAAGTTTCATATAGAGAAACCATTCAAACTGCAGCTGAATGCGAAGGTAAGTTCATTCGTCAATCAGGTGGACGTGGACAATACGGACATGTATGGATTAAATTTGAACCTAATCCTGGTAAAGGATACGAATTTGTTGATAAAATTGTTGGAGGCTCTGTTCCAAGAGAATATATACAAGTTGTCAATAAAGGGCTTAAAGAATCATTAGCAGGTGGAATTATAGCTGGATATCCAATTTTGGATATTAAAGCAACATTGTTTGATGGTTCTTACCATGATGTTGATTCTAGTGAAATGGCATTTAAAGTTGCAGCTTCACTAGCGCTTAAAAAAGCAAAAGACAAATGTGATCCGGTTCTCTTAGAACCAATAATGAGTGTTGATGTTGTAACACCTGAAGATTACATTGGAAATGTTATTGGTGATTTAACTTCTAGAAGAGGAAGAATAGAATCACAAGAAATGATGGGTAATGCTCAAAAAGTATCTGCAAAGGTACCATTATCTGAAATGTTTGGATATGCTACTAGCTTAAGATCTAATTCACAAGGTAGAGCTACACATACAATGCAGTTTTCACATTATAGTAAGTGTCCAAAATCAATTTCAGAAGAAATTATTGCAAAGCGCAATAACTAACTATAATATAAGATATTATTATTCATTGATTTAATTATTGCAAAATATATGATATTGTTATAAAATAATAACGATTAAAAAAATACTAAAATAAAAATATAAAATAATAAAGGAGAATAAAAAAATGGCTAAAGCTAAATTTGACCGTTCAAAACCACATGTTAACATTGGTACTATTGGCCATGTTGACCATGGAAAAACTACATTAACAGCAGCTATTACTACAGTCTTAGCTAGACAAGGATTAGCTGAAGTAAAAGATTATGCATCTATTGATTCTGCACCAGAAGAAAAAGCAAGAGGAATTACTATTAACACAGCTCATATTGAATATGAAACCAAAACACGTCATTACGCACATGTTGACTGCCCAGGACATGCCGATTATGTTAAAAACATGATTACAGGTGCTGCTCAAATGGATGGAGCTATCTTAGTTGTTTCTGCAGCTGATGGACCTATGCCTCAAACTAGAGAACACATTTTATTATCTCGCCAAGTTGGCGTTCCAAGAATTGTTGTTTTCTTAAACAAAGTTGATATGGTTGATGATCCAGAATTGATTGAATTAGTTGAAATGGAAATTCGTGAATTATTAGACGAATATAAATTCCCTGGAGACGAAACACCAATTATTGTTGGTTCTGCATTAAAAGCATTAGAAGGAGATCCAGAACAAGAACAAAAAATCTTAGATTTAATGGATGCAGTAGATGAATACATTCCATTACCACAAAGACCAACTGACAAACCATTCTTAATGCCAATTGAAGACGTATTTACAATTACAGGACGTGGAACAGTTGTTACCGGTAGAGTTGATCGCGGAACTATTAAAGTTGGAGAAACTATTGAAATTATCGGTATTAGACCAACTAGATCTGCAGTTGTTACAGGTGTTGAAATGTTCCGTAAATTACTAGATTATGCTCAAGCAGGAGATAATGTAGGATTATTATTACGTGGTGTTGCAAGAGACGAAGTTCAACGTGGACAAGTAATTGCTAAACCAAAATCAGTTACACCTCATACTAAATTTACTGCACAAGTTTATGTATTATCACATGACGAAGGTGGACGTCATACTCCATTCTTCTCAAACTATCGTCCTCAATTCTATTTCCGTACAACTGATATTACTGGTGTTATTCAATTACCTAAGGGTGTTGAAATGGTAATGCCTGGTGATAACATTGAAATGGAAGTTGAATTAATTCACCCAATCGCTTTGGAACAAGGAACTAAGTTCTCAATTCGTGAAGGTGGACACACTGTTGGTGCTGGTTCTGTAGTATCAATTATTGAATAATTCAATATAATTAATAAAAATACCTTGTTTGAGTAAAATCAAATAAGGTTTTTTCTTTGAAAAAATAGTATAATGCTTATTCTTTAAAACGCAGGCTTAATATGATATAATGTTTTGTATAAATAATATATGATAATAGAAAT
>JAOZSU010000087.1:0-5412 GCA_029939475.1 Mycoplasmatota bacterium
AAGACAAGAAACAAGTCCTGAAGATATCGAAGGTATGGCAGTAGCTTCTGGTGTTCTTACTAGCCGCGGAGGTATGACAAGTCATGCAGCTGTTGTAGCTAGAGGAATGGGAACTTGTTGTGTTGCTGGTGCTGGATCTGTTAAAGTTAATGAAGAAGAAAAATACTTCGAAGTTAACGGTAGAAAATTCTATGAAGGAGATTATATCTCTTTAGACGGTACTACAGGTAATATTTATGGTGAAAAAGTAGAAACTCAAGATGCTACAGTTAGTGGTAACTTTGCTACTCTTATGGAATGGGCTGACAAATATAGAGCTCTTAAAGTAAGAACTAATGCAGATAATCCAAGAGATGCTAAAGTGGCTTATGAATTCGGAGCTCAAGGAATTGGACTTTGCCGTACAGAACATATGTTATTTGAAGGCGATAGAATCATGGCTATGCGTGAAATGATTGTTTCTAAAACAGTTGAAGAAAGAAAGAATGCTTTAGCTAAGATTTTACCTATGCAAAAAGAAGACTTCGTTGGTCTTTATGAAGCAATGCAAGGTTATCCAGTAACAATTCGTTATTTGGACCCACCTTTACATGAATTTTTACCAACTGAAGATGAAGATATTAAAGAATTAGCTAAAGATATGAATATATCATTTGATGAATTAAAAGCTACTGTTGAATCACTTCATGAAACTAACCCTATGTTAGGACATCGTGGTGTACGTTTATCAATAACTTATCCAGAAATTGCAGTTATGCAAACAACTGCAGTTATTGAAGCTGCTATTGAAGTAAATAAAAAAGGTGGAAAAGTTGTTCCTGAAATTATGATTCCACTTGTAAGTGAAATCAAAGAATTGAAATATATCAAAGATGTTGTAGTTAAAACAGCTGATGAAATTATTAAAAAAGCTGGTGTTGATTTAGAATATTCTGTAGGAACAATGATTGAAATTCCTCGTGCTGCAATTCTTGCAGAAGAAATTGCAGAGGAAGCAGAATTCTTCAGTTTTGGAACTAATGACTTAACCCAAATGACATTTGGTTTCTCAAGAGATGATGCTGGTACTTTCTTAGCTGATTATTATGATAAAAACATATTTGATGTAGATCCATTTGCTCATGTTGATAAAAAAGGTGTTGGTACCTTAATGAAATGGGCTGTAGAAAATGGACGTAAGGTACGTAAAGACATGAAAATGGGTATTTGTGGTGAACATGGTGGTGACCCTGATTCAATTGACTTCTGTCATAATATCGGATTAAGCTATGTATCTTGTTCTCCATTTAGAGTACCAATTGCGCGCCTTGCTGCTGCTCAAGCTAATATTAGAAATCCTAGAAAATAGAGTGAAAGAGTCTAAATATTTAGACTCTTTTTTTTAGGTTTATATTTTATTTTCATAATCTAAGAAAATGAATATTTTTTATTGATTTATTTGCTTACATAGGTTGACACTAATATATATATTATATATAATTAGTATATACTTAGTCGGTTGGAAATCACTCATACGCGCTGCACAATAATATAAAGGGAATCAAGGTCTTTTCCGTGTTGAAAGCCTACTCGTTTAGGAATCCTAAAGAATTGACAAGAGATGCCCACGTAGAAGGTAGATGTAGTCTGCCAGAGTGATTTCCAACTGATTAAGTATTATTTTTATGGAGAATTGTTATGTTAAGAATTATAGGCGGGATATATAGATCCCGTAGAATAAAAGAAGTTAAATCCAAAAAAACTAGACCAACAACCGATAAAAATAAAGAAGCTGTCTTTAATATGTTAGGACAGTATTTTTCTGGAGGAAAGATGCTAGACTTATATGCAGGAAGCGGTTCTATTGGAATTGAAGCTATAAGTAGAGGAGTTGAAGAAGTTGATTTTGTCGACAATTTTAGCTTAGCTTGTAAAACTATTAAAGAAAACATCGAATTATTAGATATTACTGATAAAGCTTCTATTATCAAAAAACAAAGTATTTCTTTTCTTAAATCAGTAGATAAATCATATGATTATATTTTTGCGGATCCTCCATATGCTTTAAATCATTATCAAGAAATATTAGAAATAATTGTTTCTAGACAATTACTTAATGATAATGGTATAATTATATTTGAAGCAGATAGAAATATTAAATTACCTGAGAAATTCAATAATTGTAATAAATATAAAGAAAAGACTTTTGGAATCACAAAATTTGCATTTTATAGATTGGAGAAAAACTAATGAGAATAGGATATTACCCAGGAACATTTGACCCAATTACATATGGGCATATTGATATAATCACCCGAGCCGCAAAATTATTTGACCAATTATATGTTTCAATATCATTTAACCCAACTAAAAACCCTCTTTTTTCAATTGACGAAAGAGTATATTTAGTTAAAGAAGTATTAAAAGACATACCTAATATTAAGGTGATTCAATCAAGTATGTTAACAGTTGAACATTGTAAACTTTTAGGTGCTAGCCATATAGTAAGGGGCTTAAGAGCAGTCACTGACTATGATTATGAATTTCAGCTCAATAGTATCAATAGAGAAATAAGTTCTGAAATTGATACTGTGTTTTTAATGACACAGGGTAAGTATTCATTTCTCTCATCATCATCTGTACGGGAATTAGCTGAATTTGGCGGAGATGTAAGTCCTTTTGTACCTACAATTGTAAAAGATGCAATTGATAAGAAATTCAAAAAATAATTGTTTAATTTTTAACTGAAAAAATCTAAAATAATTCTTTACAAACTGACTCTTACATATTATAATATTATGTGCGTGTGACTCGGTAGCTCAGCAGGATAGAGCAACGGCCTTCTAAGCCGTCGGTCGGGGGTTCGAATCCCTTCCGAGTCGCCATTAGTTTACTAAAGTCAGTTTTCTGACTTTTTATTTTGACCCGGTAGCTCAGCAGGATAGAGCTGCGGCTTCCTAAGCCGTCGGTCGGGGGTTCGAATCCCTTCCGGGTCGCCACCTTTTTGGCTCGGTAGCTCAGTTGGATAGAGCCTAAGCTTCCGGAGCTTATGGTCGGGGGTTCAAATCCCTTCCGAGTCGCCATAATTTATACAAGTTTATTTCCTTAGGAAGTAAACTTTTTTATATTGTATTACATTGTATTGCGATTTATTACAAATTGTGATACAATGTATTACAGAGGTGGTAATATGAGTATTTCTATAAGGTTAAATCAGAAGGAATCTGAATTAATACGAAAATACGCTGAATTAAATGGTAAAACAGTATCTGAAGTTATGCGCGAAGCTATATTCGAAAAAATAGAAGATGAATTTGATATATACCTATATGAAAATGCAATGAAGGAATTTGAAAAAGATAATAAAACATATACTATATCAGAAGCAAGAAAAATATTGGACTTAGAATAATGTTCACTGTTAAACTATCTAGTCATGCTTTACAATCATTAAGAAAGTTAGATAAACAAATTGCAAAAATGATTCTTTCATGGATTGAAAAGAATCTAGAAGGAACAACTAATCCGAGAGCTAAAGGTAAAGCATTAAGTTACAATAAGAAAGGAATTTGGCGTTATAGAGTCGGTAATTATCGTATTTTGACAAATATAAGAGATAATGAACTTTTGATTCTTGTAATAGATATAGGTCATCGAAAAGAAATTTATAAGTAAGTATTGTTTTTAAGTTTATTTCCTTAGGAAGTAAACTTTTTTTTATAAAAAAAACACCCCAAAGGGTGTTTTTATACTATTTTATCATTTTTCTTAATATTGATTCAGCTGCTTTAACAATTGGATAAGCTGCTGGAGAACCTGTTAACATTGGTTGTGTACCAATTTGTGAAACCATAATATCAGATACAGTCATTTTGTTTTGGATAATGAATCCTAAAACATTAGTTAATTCACCAACAGAATTACCGCCAATAACTTCTCCACCCATTACTAACCCAGTTGTTTTATTAGCCACTAATTTAACAAATTGATAATGACCATTATTTAATTTACCAGGATGTCTATCCATTCCTTTAAATGAACCTGTAATTATAGCGAATCCTTCTTTTTTAGCTATTTTTTCAGTAATACCAGCTACTCCAAATGCAGTGTCACCAATTACAGTTGAATAAATACCTATGGTACCATTGAAAGTTCTTATTGTATTTAATTCATAAAGGTTCATAGCTGTAACTCTAGCTTCTGCACAAGCTGTAGAAGCTAACATAATGCCTGTGATTTTTCCTGTTATGAAATCTCTTTTTTGAGCACAGTCACCACAAGCATAAATATCTTCTTGGTGAGTTCTCATATATGAATCTACTTTAATAGCTCCTTGTTTGTTAATACTAATACCAGATTTTCTAGCTAATTCTACATTAGGTTTGTACCCTATTGATAAAATTACAGCATCAACTTCAAGTTCTGAACCATCTTTGAAAACAACTTTTTCAACTTTTTTATCACCAACTAATTTAGTAACGAATCTATTAGTCATAATCTTAACACCATCATTAGTTAATGTTTCTTCAGCTATCTTGCATCCTTCTTCATCAAATGTGCAACAAAGAATTGTTTCCATAGATTCTATTAAGTAAATTTCCTTGCCAGTTTTTCTCAACTCATCAGAAACTTCAACTCCGATAAATCCAGCGCCTATTACAGCGATTCTCTTAGCTTTTTCCATTTTTTTAATCACAGAATCAAGATATACCTTATTTTTAGGAATTGTGAATACATTTTCAAGTGAAGTTCCTTCAATAAAATTAGGTACCCAAGGTGTAGATCCAGTTGCGATGATTAATTTTTCGTATTGATATGATTCCCCGTCAATAGTGACAACTTTATGTTGTTCCGAATCAATCAATTCAATTGTGTTGACAATAATTTCCACGCCTGCGTTTATTAATCCTTGATCAGGCAAAACGTTTTGTTCTGATGAATCTAAACTACCGAAGATGTATGGAATTCCACAAGGAATCATAACCTTCTCTTCTTTTCGAAATAGTGCTACAGACTTGTCTGGATATGAAAGTTTTGATGTTATTCCCGCTACCAAACCTGCTGCGCTACCGCCGATAACAATAATGTCTCTCTTTTGCATTTTTTTATCTCCTTTATTATATATTTTTGGGTTAGTTAAACTAACTAACTTTATAACCACAATCAATAATTTTTAACCACTGTAATAATAACATATTATTGTGTATTTTTAAAGAAAAATTTATGACAAAAGACAATAAAAATGCTTTCATTTTTTGTTTTTTATATCTACAATTTGATAATTCTATATTTAAATATAATATACAAAAAAAAATTATATACAATTATATTTTTTTAGAATATTTTGTATCTATGTATAGATATAAATTATCGTTTTATATATAATATGTCTAGGTGATAATTATGAGAATTCAAGATTTATTAAATGATTTT